>NZ_JBHZDH010000024.1:0-63404 GCF_042755925.1 Lysinibacillus sp. NPDC059133
TCTTCCTCATTTAAAAGAACTGCATTTCATTCAAGATAAGCAAAATGTGTTACTAATTGGATCACCTGGCACAGGTAAGACGCATATTGCGATTGGATTAGGGGTTGAAGCTTGTTTAGCAGGCTATAAAGTGTATTTCACAAGTGTCGCTTCACTAGTGAACCAATTGAAGGAGAGTCGTTCTGCAAGAACGTTACGTTCATTTGAAATGAAATTCGAGAAGTATGATTTAGTCATTATCGATGAACTAGGTTACATTTCATTTGATAAAGAAGGAGCCGAGCTACTCTTCACGCACTTGTCATTGCGTGCTGGTCGAGCTGCGACAATCATTACGAGTAATTTATCATTCGATCGGTGGGAAGAAGTGTTTCATGATCCAGTTTTAACTTCGGCTTTAACAGATCGACTCACACATCGTGCGTACATTATCAACATGATAGGTGGCTCATATCGCATTTTAGAAACGAAAGAATGGATGGATGGAAAAGAGTAAATTTTAGTGGCTCACATTTTAATTAACAAATGGCTCAAATTTAGCTTGCGAAATACATCTGGTGAAAGATGCATGAATAGAAGTTCTAGGTGAAACAGTTGATGACAGTAATCCACGCTAATTTGCCCATTTTTGCTATCAGCCTTCAGCCAATAACGTCACACATGCGCCCAACAATTGGCGAACGTATATCAGGTAGATTACCGTAGCTGAATAACTATTACAGATCAGGTTCCTTTAAAGCCTTCTGTAAATTCTTCTAGTACAAAACGATTTCTTGATAATACCCCTGGTAATTTATATGCGTTTTTTGATTACGGTCTTACCGAGGAGGCATAAAAAGCCCATTCCTCCTTGTGATTTAAGCGAGAATGAGCTTTTGAAAGTATATGAAAAGTTTGAAGTAATTAATGCTTGGCTTATTAGCTGTATCGTCCTATCTTGTTGTCATTTTGTAAACCTACCTATTTTTCATGTATCTTTAGTAGATTGATAGGTTTACCCAACTCAGTGTGAAATTTTCACAAATTAAAAACAACCTTTATCTTGTCCATGAGTAAATGCACTTGGTCTATATGTTCCGGATTTTCACCAACAAATTCAATACACGTTTCTTTCAAATATCCTTAGAAACCTGAACTGTTCATAATGATTTCGTTATATGATGCAGTGTTAATCAATATCATTATGACTTCATTAATTCAATCTCCTCAGAGTGCTCTGAAGTTCATATCCCAATAAATGTTCTTGCCACAGCGATCCATTAGATAAAAACTCTAGTAGACAGATTTTTATTTTTAATCTGTCTACCTAATGGAGCATATCATTATTCAATGAAAGGTGTTTTTATTTGTCTCATTTTATTAGGTCAATGCACGTTCTTTTGGAAAATTTAGTAATTTTACATCTTCTCTAGCCATTTTACCTTATTGTCTATAGATTTTCTTATTCCCACATCAAACTAAGAGTTTAGTTGAAATAAAAACTAATAAATGATCATCAAACTTCTTTACCAGTTAAATTATCAAAAAATCTTATTTTTCCATTTTCAGAAACTAATTGTAAGTCACTACCTATTGGTAGTTCATATATTCCTAGAATGGCCGGTTCAATATTTGCTACAGTATTAAAATCACATACTACTAAATTATCTGGATTATTAATGTAATCATCATCATCAATTTCTGAAAAAAATCTCCAACCATTATCCACTACATCCACAGATTTCTCTCTCAATATCCATTTCAATCTTGCTGTTTCATTTATTATATTTTTTGAAACAATACAAGCCCCAGCTTTTTTAATAAATTCAATAGGTTCTTTTTGATTCATATTTTTCCATCCTTTCAATTAAACTTGATCTGTATGGGAATTTTCTAGCGTATTCAATAGCTGTAATTCCTGTACTATCTTTAGAGGTTAAATCTAAGTTTGGTTGAGAAAACCACAAATTATATAACTTTTCTAATTCTTCATCTGATTTATTTAATCGAATTATATAAATTAATGCAACTTGACCGTTTCCATTTTTCTCATTAATATTAACACCCTTTTCTATAAGTCTTTTACATAATCTGCAAGTTTCTTCAATGTCATTTTTTCGTTGCCCTAGTAAAACATGCAACACAGTCTCATCTTCACTATTTTTACATAATACATCAATATTTTTATCTAATAAGAAATTACTAATTTCATAGCGTGAAGGTAAGTCAGTATTTGATAACGAAAAGAATATCAAACTTTTCCCATCAAATACTTTTTTTTCATCTTCCTCTTTGTATACTTTCATAAATTCACTTGTATTTTTTAATTTTGCAATTAAATCAATTTTTATTGTCAGCACCCCTCTTAATTATTCTATTTTATGACTCCTATTAGTACTAGGTAATTCTGGACGATAGTTATCAGTTTTATTATACCAATCACGAAGCTCTTTTGGTGTTAACTCTTCGTTTAAATATCTCTTATGCATCTCAGAATATTTGTGTTCTGGAAGATGCCCCATATCCCAAACATCTCTTCTAGGCTGACCTGGTTCCCACTCAATTACTTTTTCAGGATAGAGTGGATCTCGCACCAATCCATCTGGACCTTTTGCATTCTCAAAAGTTTTTTCTGGCACATTCTTCCTAAAGGATGGTCTACTTTTAGGATCTAAATAAGGTCTATTATCTATAACTTCTGTGATTTGTCCTTCGCCTTTAATAGTAACAGATCCATTTCTAGCAATGATCTTTTTGGCACCATCTTCACCCGTACCCTTAGGAATATCACCTTTAGCTGATGCCGCATTTTTCGATGATTTAGCAGCTGATTCGGTTACATTCGTCGCATTTTTGCTGTTGGAGAAGAGATTTAATGTAGCCTTCCCACCTTTTCCAGCTGCTTTGGCATATCCACCACCCAAGATACCTGCCGCTGATATCCCTCGATCCATCGCACTCAATTTGTCCAGTGTAAATGGATCAAATCCAAAGGCCGTTTCAAAAGCAGCTTTTGCATTGCCAACGCCTGGAATGAAATCAGCTGCGGTTGATATTGCTTGGCTGATGCTTACCGATTTAACAGCTACTGCTGCTTTCTTTGTCGCACTTTTAGCCACATTAACAGTTGTTTTTGCTGCGCTTTTAGCCACATTAACAGTTGTTTTTGCTGCGCTTTTAGCTACATTAGCAGTTGTTTTTGCTGCGCTTTTAGCCACATTAGCAGTTGTTTTTGCTGCGCTTTTAGCCACATTAGCAGTTGTTTTTGCTGCCTTTTTAACTGCCTTAACAGCTGTTTTCGCTGCCTTTTTAACTGTCTTTACAACTTTTTTTACATATTTCTTGGCCTTTTTAACTGCTTTTTTTACAGCCTTTTTAAACCTCTTGACCAGTTTGCTCTTGGATAAATTATTTTTTAGCTTCCTGGCTTTTGTCAAGACCTTGCCTAACTTTTTCTTGAGCTTTTTCTTCGCTTTTTTTAAGGCTTTCTTTAATTTCTTTTTGGCCTTTTTAATTTTCTTTTTAGCCGCTTTTTTAACTTTCCCTACAACAGGGATACTGCCTAAAGCACTACCTAGTGCTCCGAAGAATCCTTTACCCTTCTTCGCCATTAAGCATCACCCCCACCAATAGGGATCATGCCCATGACGTCTAGTGCGGATTCAAGATCAGCGCCTTCTCCCGATGTATTAGACACGGTTACAGGTGCTTTGTTCGAGCCTTCCATTGTCACAACCTGTCCCTGAATATCGGTGATTCCATCAAAAACGAGACTGCTGGAGCCACATGTCAAGCGCATTGATTCTGTTGCGCTCATGGAGATGCTTTTACCTGCAAAGGTGATCGTATCATTGGCTGTTAGTGTAAGCGGATGCTTACTATGTACTTCTATCCCGCTTCCCTGATCCAACTTTAGGAAAACAGCGCCTTCCTGTGCAGTAAATGCGACAGATTGTGGGTCTAGCTTGATGTCCTTGCCTTTTGGCGTACCCCAGTAGGACGTTTTGGGATCGGCTGTTTTTGGGTTGGAGTCGCCGCCCTTTCGTATACTGTGGCGTACAACCGCCGCTTCCTCCCGATGTGTCGGGAAGGCAAGGTGAACACTATCGCCTTCCTCTGGTGGGCTGTAAAAGCCGCTATGTCCTTCTGCAGTATATGGCGTAGCAAGTGAGAACCATGTGGCTTCTTCCTTTTTTTGTGCCTCATCAATGGATAGGTGCAGGCGTACTTGATCCTTTTTGACCTCTAATACCTTACCCTCTATCGCTGTTCCTGACAAGGAAGGAATGTTTAGTCTATCTTGACGAATACCTGCCTCGGACAGTAAATGATACTCATATGTAAGGACACCTTGTTGCATGCGTGCTATGGATTTGGCCACAACTAGCTTCTTGTTTTGGAGTTGGACACGGTCACCGAGTGCTAATGTTTTTTTGGACTCGATTACATAGGATACTGTATCCCGCTCCTCTATTGGTCGCTCGATGTCATTATGTTTTGTATGTAGATACTTAGAACGATCCTTGGCGATTGTATAGCTAGCATCTGGCAAATTTTCTAATCGACCTTCTGGCAGACCAAACCATAGCTTAGGTTTATCGGCATCTACTGCTGGTACGAGCACTGTTCGAAAATGCGAGGCCATGCGCTTTAGAAATTGCCAGTCAGTCTCCCTATATTGTAATATAAATTGCTTTAGAGGAGTAGCCTTTGACGCAGTGTCAATAACATCTGCACCCGAATAGTTAGCGAGTACTTGCTTGAGCATGGCATTATACGTCATCTTGTCGTGCTGGAAGGAGCGAGCATTGCGTTTACAATCCAAGGTAAACGTAGATGACACCGCTTCTAGCTCAATTTGGTACACACCTCTCACCATACGAACGGCCACTTCGGATACTTGTCCCTTAAAAAGCGGTCGCACACGCTGTCCATTGCGTTTTTGATAGAGCTCTATCCGATCTGAACTGCTGGCAATCTGCATACAGCGATCTTTCTTCTCCTCTGGGATGAATCCCGTAATTGATAACCTTGCATGGTCATTCATAGTTTGGGTCAAGCTGAGATCATGCAACGTCTGAACTTCATAGGGGGATACGAGTTCAAGCTCTCCGTATCCAATCACTTCCTCATACGTGTTCACATGAATACCCTTCTTTCCTCAGTGGATGATGGCTTATTCTTGACCATCATCTTCTACCTTTATCGTCCCGCAATATATGCACATATTAGTAGATTGATTGATAAGCGCGGGAGAATTCTCAATCAACTGATCAGACTTTCCGTTAATCCATGGCATCGTGACTACTGGTGTACACGGCATCGGTTTCAAGACACCGTTATTAGCCGCTGTTGCAGCTGCCACCGTAGGATTAGATAATGTTTGACATAAACCAAAGGGCTGAATATTGACATAGGGCTTATAATCCATCGTGTTCATCTTTGCCTTGTCTTTTGTATAAACGCCATGGCTTACAGGCATCTTTAATATGCTTGTCTGATCGCCCTGCGAGCACGATAATTTGGCACCAGCAACTACATAACTGCGCTGCTCATCGCCTTTTGTCTGCATTTCATCTGCCATCGAAAACCACCCTTTCTATAAGAAAAGTGCCTTCACGCTGCTTCACTTTGTACACTCAAAAGCGAAAATAATCCTTTACTAATTCGCTTTTTGGAATCCTTTATCGCGATGCGTGAATGCCTAGATATTGATTTAAAACTTTATGACTTTAGAAAATTAGTATTTCCTCTTGCATTTCTTGACTTTCCCCAAACGACTTTGTGTAGATAATTTTTTTCTTACTTTCCTCTAGCTGACCAATTGAAATTTGTAAAACCTGCATTGTATCTTCTCCTCCCATACGATAAGTAAGACCGTTCCACCTGCCTGTAATTTTTTGCTCGTCAGACGCTTCAATCTTATTTTCATATGTTAGGTCACCTAATTCGCTATGCAGTGTTTTTCCATCTGCGCTAATTTTAAAATTCTTAACGATTGTAGCTGTTGGATTTTGTATCGTTAACTGCTCATTCGCTTTTGTAATGGTAATGTCGCTTTCACCAATTTTTCCAAGCTTCATATGCTGATCAAGCTCTAGGAAAAACTTATATTCATCTTCTGTAATGCCTAATTTTTCATCATAGGGAAGCTGCTCACCTTTAGCTAGCCCGGCTATTGTTTCTAAATACCATTCTTTATTTTTTGCGAGAGAAGCTTGCATCGCTGTTGTAATTTTTTCCACTTTCTCGTTTATATCTTTTGGAAGACCGATTGCCATGACATCTGCCTTGAATGTGCCTACTTTAAAGCTTTTAGCCAAATTCTCTTTGCTCATATCTACTTTAACTGCACTACCCTGTTCAACTACTGGCTCTTTTTTCTCATTTTTTTCAGCTTCCTCTGATCCACAGCCCGCTAGTACTAATGCTGCGAAAGCAGCCGTTGCCCATCTTTTTTTCATGTTAATGCTCTCCTACTCTATGTATTGCTAGTTATCTATGCATGAAGAATCTCGTTCCATTTGCCTTCCGTTTGCACTTTGCGTAATCGAATACCTCGAAATGCTCGGCGCAATATACTTTCTGCTAGCTCAATATTGACAATAATATAATCCTCTTTAATACCTTCAATTTGAAAGAAGGTGTATGGTGCGGCTAAAGTCTCATCAATAACGAGCTTTTTCAACGTTCCGTCTAGATTGAATTCGGTTTGTGCTGAAAGACAGGCCACTTTTGGCGGAATGGAGAGCCAATATAACGTCTGTTTTAATTTCGGCATATCTACGAGAACAACTGCTTTAAATGGTAAGCGCGGCTCATATTTTTCCACTAGCTGCTTCACTGGATCAGCTAAAAGAGCAATGGGCTTTTCGATAAAATCGATATAGACATTTTCACTTTTATCTAAAATAGGAAATTGACGCTCGAGCTCATCTAGCTCCTCCATTCTTTCCATTGTTAATAGTTCTTTTTTAATAATTTTTGATAGTCCAACTGGTTCTACAGCATTCGAGATACGCTCATCCTGAGATAGAATAAAATAGTTCATCTTTTAATCTCCTTTTTCACGACATCTATTTCCAAATGACACTGGCTGTTTGGAATGGATCTAGCTTCAGATGCTCCCGTGCTTCCTTCGAGAACACGGCTTTTTCTAAATTGGCGCCTTCAAAACGGGCATTCTTGACGTTAGCCCCGATAAAGCAAGCACCTCGTAAATTAGCAAGCTCAAAATCAGCCCCCTCTAAATTAGCGCCAGTAAAGCGCACTGGGTGGTAGCCTGGCATTTCCCACTGCTGTCGATCAGTTAGCCCGCTTGCTCCCTGAGCTTGTTGGAACTTAGCACCTTGTAATTGACTATTGCTAAAATCTGCCTCATGGATTGTACTAAAACTCAAATCAGCGTCCATTAGCTGACTATCCCTTAAGTTAGCTCCAATGAGTAAGCAATTTCGCATTTGACTCTGTGCTAATTTCGTTTTCTGGAAAAAGGCATATTGAATATCTAAGTCTTCATAGTTGCCACCAGATAGATTTAAGTTGCTAAATACTTCATATGCATATTCATCCTCTAATTTTTGAGCCAGCCAAGCCTTAATTTCTTCGATATCCTTCGAGGAGAAATCCTCGCTATAGACAACTTCATTGACATCCAGAAATTCACCTATACGAATTTCTACAGCAACTTCACGATCAAGTGCTAAATATTCGGGACATCTAATAATGTCTGGCAATGCATATCTAGCAAGGCTAATAACATATTGATGAAAATGAGTCGCTTCCTTTAGCTTAATTTGCTCAATATCCGCTTGGGTAATGGCTCCCATGAATGTTTTGCTGTATAAATATAATTCCTCAGCGAATTGCTCTAAAAAGCTTAAAGCCCAACTTGCATCATAAGTAGTTAAAATAGGACGCAGATCAAAGAACCATTCCTCATCTGTCCCCTCCACTAGATAGTGATGACGCCCCTCCAGTAGCTCTGTACGCAGTATGGAGAACGTAATATGTCCAATTGGTCCTTTCTGTTGAAGGGATTGTTGCTGCTGTAGCTGACGACAAATGATTTGAAAGGATTTTCTAAATTCCTCTGCAAGCTCTTCTTTTGAGGCTTGGAAAAAATCCTCTAACGCCAAGAGATATTTCAACCGTCTTTTCTCTACTTCTGTTTCATAAAAATGCTGTAAAACTCCCTCTGCTTGCATATGTGTCTCCTTCTTTCTCTTAATTAAGAAACCCATCTATAGGGCTATTAATTGGCCTTTACTTCTTTCCCGAAAATTTGCACACTGCCATCCATCGTTATTTTACTTTCCTTGCATTTTAGTGAAATTTCTTCCTCCGCAGACATAAGAATTTTCTTGCTTGCATTGACTGAAATATCTGCCTCGGAAATAAGCTTAATATCCTTTTTACTAAAAATTTCAATACCGCTCGCTTCATTTAAACGGATAAAAATATCGTTATCCTGTGCTGTAATGACAATTTCCGTTGGACTCATCTTAATTTCTTTGCCAAAGGCTGTTCTGTAATATTTCGTCGAAGGATCATCTAGTTTATTGGTTGCGGTGCTATCTGAATTTTTTCGAATCGAGCTGCTGGCAATTCCCTCTTCTTCACGATACGAAGGGAAATATACATGAACAAAGTCGTTAATTTCAGGCATACAATACCAACCACTATGCCCCTCAGCTGTATATACCGTTGAATAAAGGAACCAATGCGCTTTGCCTTTATCCTGTTTTTCATCAATATTTAGATGGACCTTAATATGATCCTTGGCAACTTCCAACACCTTACCTTCGATGGATACACCCGAAATTTCTTCGTTAAAGGTTTCACTCTTGTTCATACCTTTCTTCGTTGAAAGTGTATAACGATGCTTTAGTAAGCCATCCTTCATCGACGTATAGGCTTCACTAACATAGAGTATGTGTTTATGAAAGGTTACGTGGTCGCCTATGGCAAGTACCTTATCGGTTTCCACTTCATAGTACATAAAGTCATGTTCTCCCATACCACCATTGCCATTCTCTGTATAGAGGAGATAGTCTGCTAGTTTTTTTCTCGTCGTATAATGAAAGTCTTCTAGCTTTCCTTTTGCATGACCAGCAGGGACACCGAAATGGAACTTTGGCTTATCAAAAGTAGCTGCAGGAACTAGTCCAGTGTTAAAGCGGGAGGCAAGTCGTTTTAAAAATTCCCAATCGGTTTCTCGGTACTGTAGGGTAAACTTGCCTAATTTCGCTCCTTTTGTAGCCTCATCGATCACATCGAGACCAGGGTAAAAAGGACTCATTGTTTTGAATAGAGATGAATAGGTCATCCCTTTATCCTGATAGGAGCAATTTTTCTTCTTAATATCGAGGAAGTAGGTATTGGAAGCAGCTTCGACTTCGATGTAGTAAATTCCCCGAATTGTATGTACCTTGACACCTAATATAACCCCCTTAAATAACGGGGTAGGTGCACCTAAATGATCGAGCTGATTCACTTCAATCGCTGAATGGACCTCTGTCATTTCGACATACTGATCTCGAACTTCCTCTGGTACGATACCCGTGAAGTGTAAAGTCGCGTGCTCATTCATTTTCTTTGTGAGCGTAAGCTCTTGAATGCTCACTAGCTTAAATGGTAATATTTGAAGATTATGATAGGCAGTTACTACTTCACTCATCGTCATACTCCTCCTATCCTTCCGTTAGGTGCAAATTGCATCGTTTCCATCATCGCTCTTGCGATTGGACGCCAAGTCTCGGTATCCTCCTCCATACAATTGAACGTACCGATAAGCGCTTTTCCATCTATCGATACAAAGAACATTAAATTAAAAATCTCACCATCAATAGCAGGTGTAATAACCTCAATAAAGCCAACTGTTTTGTCGTCTATTTTAATAACATCCGTATCAAACCATTCTGCTGCAGGCTGTGATTGCTCAAGAACGTCAATCATATCCGCCTGAAACTCAGCTACCCTCTCATCAGGTAGCGAATGTGATGTCTTATTGAAAGCTAGATTGATAGTAGATGATTCATCCGTATAAATAATGTTCGGTCTTCGTTCTGACGGATATTTTAATGAGGCTAACTTAGCTGGCATGATTGAAAATATCTTCGGCATTCGGAACGAAATTTTCCCTTCCAGGACATGCTGATCAATAACCGGCACTTCCTGCTCATCTATATTGACAAAGTCCTTGTAAAGGTCAATTGCTTCTAGCTCGGTCTGCTCTTCCTGTAAAGGCTCTTCTGGCGGCGCCTGCTCCGCTTTTAAAGCTGCTTCCTTTTGAGCTAATTCATGTTGTTCCTGCTCTCGCATTTCATTTCTAAGAGCGATAATTTGTTCATCTAAAAATTTCAACCTTTTCACCTTCCATTTCTTGAACGTTTTTTCATCAGCAGACCATCAGCTAGTCAACAATCATGCGCTTTGGTCGCCCTTGACTGTGGCCTGTCATACGACCACCGCGTTTTGATTCCAATAAAATACGGTTCAAGTATTTATGAATTTGACTATTAGAAAATGTTTGGTAATCAAGCTCTAGCCGATTGCAAATATAGAAATCGATTGCATCTCGTTGAACGCGCTCCTGATTTATGCACTCTAATGCAAAAGCTATATCATACGGATTCGCTGGGCGATTTTTTAACAGCTCTCGTGCAAAATAGTGCAAAATGATTGGATGGTATGTGCTTTTTTGAAAACCTGCATACTGACTGTGAAGATAATTAACCGTATTGTACTCAGTAGCAAAATCAAGAAAATCAGTATACTCTGAACGCAATTTGGCACCCGATTTTAATTTAAAGCGTGCTAACTCTAGCTCATTGTTTGCAAGCTCTATCGAATCATCTAGAACAATCTCTGTTGTGAGATTCCTAAAATCTAATTCATTCACTTCTTCAGCAAATCGTACTTTTAGAATTGTTTCACTTCCTGTTGCCTCATAAGGAAGTTCGTAGCTACTAGGTAGCGTATAGAGCTTTCCGTTATGCTTGATAATGCCTTTTGTAATGACGAGGCTTGTTTCTGCTACAATGATATTTGCCCCCGCAATAATGCCATTAGAATAATCTTGGAAATATAAATCTAAAAATTCTCTTGGGTAATCTCGCAAATTTTCCAGCATTTCTCGCTTTAAAATGCGGCCCTTTTGAAAATGTGGATATTGATTGGCAAACAAGCTGTCACCCACCTCTTTTCTTGTTTTTCACTGATCAATTATGCCTCGGCATAATTGTAGCTGTCGCTTTGCTTTCGCTACTGAAAACATTTGCCGCTTTCGCGCAGATAAACAATCCGTCCGAAATCGCCTTTGTGCTTAGGCCTGCATGAGGGCCGACACGATGTCGGTCATTTCGGTAATGCCACAAGACATGGCGTTTTTACCGTTGCAGGTCAGCTAGCCGTTATCGCATGGATGCGATGAATTTAGGCAAACATCCTCTGGAAACCTGATCACTTTCGGGGCTTATCCGATCATTTCTCAGAGATACCTGATCACTTTCCGGGCTTACCCGATCACTTTTCAGAGATACCTGATCACTTTCGGGGCTTACCCGATCACTTTTCAGGGATACCTGATCACTTTCCGGGCTTACCCGATCATTTCTCAGAGATACCTGATCACTTTCCGGGCTTACTCGATCACTTTTCAGGGATACCTGATCACTTTCGGGCTTACCCGATCATTTTTCAGGGATACCTGATCACTTTCGGGGCTTACCCGATCACTTCTCAGGGATACCTGATTACTTTCCGGGCTTACCCGATCACTTCTCAGGGATACCTGATCACTTTCCGGGCTTACCCGATCACTTAAGAACTTCTTTCCATCCGTCGAAGGTGTTACTTCAATCCATCAAAGAAATCCAGCTCAGACAAATCGGTTTCAAAGGCAAAGAATTCTTTGCTTCCGATAAACAGCTGCTCATCTTTCCTTGCTACTGGAACTACATGGAAGCCCCAATGATCTTCGCCTGCAAAGACAAAGAACTTCACTTCCCCATTCGTGATGGAATCCGTCTCGTCCTGCGGAATTTTATCTTGATAGTGCGATGCGATATTGTCATAAAGAACAGGTGCATAATCCTCCTGACGATTAAAATAAGTGTATTTATACGCTGTGTGATCGTCGCTGCCAGTGAGGAAAAACTCCACCTCTTTTACACCCCATGGGCGAGAAATCGTACCGTGAATTTGATTCAATCTTTCTAAGCTACTAATCAGTAATTTTTCTTGACGATTATGCGTAAAGGCACTGACAGCATAAGGGACGACTGGCGCATGGTTCGTCACTTCTGTTTCAATCATGCCAATTTTCTTGGCATTTAAATAACGAAGTGCTCCCCTTAAACAAGCTAGCTTTAACTCTGGAACTTTACCGACATTTTCAGCCTTTTGTCTAAATTCAATACTGCGTCCTGGTACAAATTCCTTTAAAGCCTCGCGAAATGCGTCTATTTTACAGGATTGTCCCGTCAATTTAATGATAGAATAGTCACTCAGTATGCCACTCTCATAAAATTCCTCTAAAAACTCTCGCACGATATCATAAATATCCGCCTTTATGAGATGATTGATTTCTTTAATGTTGAAAAAGACATTTGGAAAGTCATAAACTTCCTTAAATTGATTATTTTCTACCAACGACAGGCACCAGCGATCCACTGCTGTGACATTTAAATCACTATCGTGCTGCATATCGGCATCCGCATAAAAACGACTTCTTAATATTCCTGTTTTGCGGAAAAATTCCTTCTTCATCTCTTCTGCCATTTCCCATAAGAAATAATAATTATTGCGAACACGGAGGTACTCATCACGTGTTCGATTTTCATATTCCTTAAAGCGTGTGGGGATAATATATTCGGCATCTACAAAGGCTTTTTCGAATTGCTCATACACCGCTTCTACGCCATGATCGTCTACATATCGATAAATATCCTTACCTGGGATATCTATTAATGCATCGATATCATAATCATTTTTTCCTCGACTATAATAGTTGGCAAAAACGATTTTCATAAATTGGAAAATGCGATAGGTAATATTGTTGCCACCAAAATTCGTATCTCCATTTTCATATGTAGTATGAATATCAATTTTGTAAGAAATATGTCCGTCCTCTATTCGAAACTTACAAGAAGAAAGGTCTGTTGTTCCTCCTCCACAATCGATTACGAGCGCTTTGTATTCCTTGCCATCGAGAAAACTATCATTCTCTATTTGATTGGCGATTGTATTATAAAGAACCGACATCCCTTCATCGAGAGCATGCTCAGTTTCGATTTGGTATTCGGGTAAAATCGCACGAAACATATCTAAAAATTGTGTTTTCAGCTTAACGGGACTGGAGATATGTAAATGCTTGAAGCGACATTTAAATTGATGCTCCGCCATTCGAATAATATAAAGCATAAACTCTCTTAAAATTTGGCTACGTGGAATAAGTGCAGTATTTCCGTTAGCATCCATCACCTCTTCCAACTTGGCATAATTACTAACCCATCGCTTAATACCTTGGAATTTCGTAGCCAATGATGTATAGCTATTTTTTTTCATCATTTTTAACGCTTCATAGCCGTAGTGATAGTTTACTTGGTCTGCATTTGAGCAATCTGCGACAGTCATGACCGTCGGCACAACTTCTATCCATTCGTTTTGATGAAGTGGGTCTGGAAATTGCACAAAATTGATGCTATTTAGCTGAATTCTGTTATTTAATAAATCATGACTGCAAGGAGAGGACACATAATCGCTCTCTAAATACACACCAGCCGTTGTATTGGTTGTACCAAAGTCAATCGCAAGAATGGCATTCGTTGTTTCCAGCTGTTTCATCTCTAAATCTGGTATTGGAACCTTATAATAATGAAGATTTGTTGGCGGAAGTGGGGTCTCCTGATAATACGTCTTACAGATATACTCGGAATCTTGCTTTCTTAAAAAAATAAAGCTGTAGTTTTTATTGTTTGTCTTCCGAATACCTATTGCTTGATCAGCAGCGAAATAATATTGATTTGGGACTTCGTCATCTTTAAGGATATTAAGAATTCCACAAAGTTCCAGCTGCTCATTTACTAGCAGTACATTGGATTCAACAAGAAAACCGCCTGTTTCCACGAAATACTGATCTGGTTTATCAATCTTCATCCCGCTATATAAGCTCATTTTGGCAGGAATTTTAATGTCACCATTGTCAGACATCTGCGTTTTTAAATACTCTTGCATGGCCGCTTCTACTCGTTCAAAGCCCCCATCCTTTTTTTCTCTAATAAGAGGGTTTTCTTCAGAGCCACGGTATCTTAAAATCTTGTCAATTAACTCGTCTCTTGTCAGTGTATTAATAAGCCCAGTCACAAGCTTTTCCTTATAGCAAATATTTCTAAGCTGGAAGGTTGTCATTTCCATTAGTTCTACTCGTGTATAGGTCATATATTTCTTTTCTGTATTACGCTTATTGGCATACAGCTTATATGAATATTTAGTTGTCATTGGAATCCCTCCTCTTCCCCTATTTAGTAAAGAGCTATTCGATCTAGCTTCATCGTTTCCTCTGCATCAATAATGCCAAAATGATATTGCCAATAAACCTCCATATGAAAGCCTATTGGCAGAAAAATTTCTTGTACAAGCTGTACCTTTCGCTCATTCTGTTCTGTCTGCTTTTGACGGATGTATAAAAGCAGCTCATCCTGGTCCTCCGATTTCATATAAATCATGCAATTTTTAAAGAGCCTTTTCAGCGTATCTTTTAATAAGTAAATTTCTTCACCTGTCCGGTACAGTCTTAGCATGTTGAGCGCAACTATTTCTTGCTCCTTTTTCGTAAAGGCATGAATATTGTCACGCACCAATTTACCAAATACATCGGCCTCGATCTCCCTTAAGATAAAGCGAATATAGAACTCTCTCTTATTCATGCCCTGCATACGATCAATTTCAGCTAAAAAATGCAATCCGGTATCTAAAAGATAATTCCTAAACTCTATGTCTGAAGTATGATCAGGATGGAAAAGACCATTAAAAATTCCGTAATAGCGATAATACGGATTTACTTCAACGTGCTGGTCAACATACTGTGCATTTAATAGTTGCGGACTTAGTTCCATATAAGGTGAATAGGCTTCGGCAAGATGAAAATAAATATCCTTTTTAGAAAGTCCTTCATCCTCAGCTTTAATGAGCAAATCCCAAATATAGTTCATAGCCAAACACCTACACATTCATATTCGAAGAAATGTCGTTGCACTTCTGATACGAGGAAGCTTAAAATATCGTTTGCGATAAAGTTTCTCTCCTCATTCGCCTTAAACTTTAATAGCATTGTTTTTTTATGATTATTTTCTCCTATCATTTCCGTTAAGAAAGTGTTTGCGGAATGCGTAAAACTTGTTCCTGAGAAGGAGTCCACTATTTCGACATCTACAAGCTCAAATCGAGTAGCTGCCTCAAAAGAGTTAATCATACGAGTAATTTCACCCTTCGTTTTAACAGTAGCCGTATACTTGTTAGCGAATTTGTGTATAAAATGTTCAATTCTTCGATTTGATACAAGTTCATAATTTAATTTCCCGATCTTCGCATCTTCCATCTTGGCAATTTTTATTACCTGCCAAACCCCTGACTTATCCTGGGGTGAAACAATTGTTAATTCATTGTCTGAGCGTTTAACGTAACGAACATTATCCTCTTCGGCCTCAACAAGATAGCCATGCTCGTTTCCGATTTTACGTACGGAAAGGACATGTTCAAAATTCACCTTATCGATAGCAGGGACGGGAAACCCGACATTTTTGACCTCATGGCGTTCAATATTCCATAGCGGAACCATATTTAGGCGTTTTTTGTCCTCATACTCTTCTAAATCAATGATTATTTCAGTAATTTCAGCATCCTCATTTAAAGGTGAGCAATCTACCAAATTGACATTAAAAAATTTATAGACGAATGGATGATTAATGGTTTTCCATGGTAAACCATTTATTTGGAAAAGCGGATACAGCTTGTTTATCTCTTGCAAATAGTCCGTATTTTGTGTAAGGCTGACTTTAATCTCTACTTGTCCTTCTGTTGTTACTAGCCTTCCATTAAAGAGTCTCTGCTCAGCAAGCAACTGTTGAATTTGTATGGAATCACATGCTAAAAATAAGGTGAACAGCACTGCAGGTTCATTGTATTTAAGTGATTCAAGCAGTTTTTTTATTTGGATTGATTTACTTTCTAAGTCAGCTGGTCGCATCGGGAATAAGCATTCATGAATAGGGTCAACATCCTCCTTAGAACTTAACGTCACATAAATATCAAACCTATTCTCAGCATCATCTATTTCATTGAATATACGCTCCTCAAGCCTTTTGTTCATGTCATCCTGATAATCGATTAAATTTACAAAAACTCCACTTACAATATCCTTTAGCAGTTGACGTTGCTCTAAATCCTCTATTTTGCGTAACCGTTCAATCATGAGCTCTTTTATCAAATTATTTTCCCTCTTTCATCACTTCAGCATCAGATGGCTCACTAGCAGCTGTCCCTTCATTCGTAGGCGGTGCTGCCTGATCAGGTGGCGCTGTATCGGCAGCTTGTGCTTGAGGAGGCGGATTTAATTTATCATTGGCGTTCATAACCTTTCGCTCAAGACCTAAAACCTTGGACAGCAGCTCTGTCTCCTGATAAATTTCCTGTGCAAGTGTATAATATTCAATCGCTTTCCCGAACTCTTGGCGTGCATAGCTCTGATCTCCGCTTTTTTCTAAGCCTTCAGCCTTTAATTCCTTCTGGGCCTTTTTCAATTCGACAATTTTAGCCTCTGTTTCTTCTATTTTTGTCTTTATTTCAGGTTCGCCAGTATAGGCAATGGTCAGGGCTTTTTTTCTGGCCTTTTGATACGTTTCAAGTGCCCCATTGTAATCCTCTGCCTCAAATCGAAAATCTCCATCTTTCACAGCTTCAGCAATTTGTACAATGGTATCCATATTAGCGATTCTTTGTTCAACTACTGCTTTCCCAAAGTCTTTAATAAGCTTTCCTTCTTTTTTAGCCTTTTCATATGACTCAAGGGCATCGTTAAATTTACCTTCTTCCGCTGATTTATCTCCACTGATAATCAGATCGGTAACTCTTAATTTTTTAGCTAGTAAATTTCTATGTATTGGATCCTTCAATTTTTTGGCCGCATTTCTGCCTTCACTATATTCCAGCAGTGCCTTATCATAAGTTCCATCTTGAAAATACTGGTTTCCGCTCTTTTCATGATCTTTCATCTCGATGGTTAATTCAGCCATTTTTTTGGCTTGCTTTGCCTGATAAAAAATCGTGCCTCCACCTACGACCAAAGCTAGCATTAATGCAGCAGCAATCATTTTGATGTATTTCATTTTTTTCTTATTTGTTTCCTGGTAAACCTTGTTAGCAAATATGGCTGCAACTGTGTAATTATTGACAACTTTCTTTTGCCTGCTTAACAGTACCTCTTCTAATACATCAATGTATTTCTCAGGCTCTTTTGCATCTTCCAACGCATCTGCCATTTCAATTTCATTGACATCCTCCCAAAAGCCGGCTGTACAAAGCACTAGTACATCGTCATCCATTAACTTCATTTTCTTTGAAACAAACGGCTGAAACTCTTTTGGTTTGCCCAGATAGTTGAGTAAATTAGTTCTTTCCTCGTGCTGGCTAATATCGAGCGAACGATTCCTATCATTCACTAGCTCATGCGCTAAGCTTTGATCCGTGCTTTTAAACGTTAAAGTCCCATTACGGAAATGATACAATCTCGAATTTCCTGCAACGGCAACAATCATCTTTGAGTAATCTGAGACGACAATGACAATACTAGCCTTCAATCTCACCCTTAAGCTTTGAGCTTGAAGAATATCTTGTGCATATTTTAAATAATGTTTAATTCTCCGTCTGGACATGGATGGCTTTTCCATAAATTTTTCTAAAATTGCCTTTACAGCAAGCTCTGCACTACTTATTTCCTGATCGGAATCTAACCCTTTTACAGCTACCCAGCAGGCTACATCGTCCAGCTCTGTATAGGCAAAGTAATCTTTATTTTGCAAAAATGAGCCCGCTTCGGATAAAAAGCTTGTTTTAAAGTTGCTATTTTCCTTTCTCATGATTACTCCTCCTTATTTACTGACTCATTGAAAGACACATGATTACCATGTTTTTTCTAATATAACGATGGTTGCATTATCTTGATTTTTTAAGCGTTTTTGTTCAACGGCTTTTATCATGTCTTGAGCAATATCATAGGGAGTAGCTTGCTGAGAGAGAATTTTCTCCATTTCAACCTCTGTTAAAGTATCATAGACGCCATCACTAAATAGACATACTTTATCCCCTCTATTTAGCTGAATCGGACTTTTTCCTATATCCATATTTTTAAAGCCTTCATACCCTAAATAATTGATAAGTCTCTTTTTCAAAGGATTTTCCTGCACCTCAAGCTGAGATATTTCACCAGATATATATCGCTCAGTTAACACTGATTCAAAAATATGCTTTTGATTAATGGCCTTAAATTCTCCATTTCGAAAAATGGTAATGACACTATCTCCAACGGCTCCCCAGTGAAGAAATCCGTTATCATCAATAACGGCTGCCACTAATGTAGTACCACCGTTCGAGCCATTTAAATTTTCAACAATCATATGATTACTTGCAAAAGCGGCCTCCTTAAAAAATTTTTCTAAAGTATTTAGACCGCTAAGCTTTTTAAATTCTTCAATAAATGTATTGACAGCAACCGTACTTGCCATTCTACCGTTTGCTAAGCCACTAATGCCATCTGCTAGGACAGCAATTGTTCCATCTTTCGTTTCAGCTGTAGAGAAATAATCATCCTGCTCATCACGTCTGCCAATCGTTTGTCCATTTCCGATTGCTACTTTGTTTTTTTCATTTTGTGGCGCAAGCATGTTTCTAATGATTAATAATGCAATGAGTACAACGATAAAAATAAGCGCAATTATGTATGGCAGTAGTTTCTGATCCATTCGTCATCATTCCTCACTGTTGTTGTTTTCCCATTCAAAGTGAACACCACATAAGGGAATAAAAAGAAACATACTTCTGCCTAACTGAATCACATCATACGCTGCAAGCTCCGTTGGCGTATAAATCGCTTCATTATTAAGATAGGCTAAGCCTGATGCATCTCCTGGAAGTAGATAAAAGTTTCTTTTTTTAGGATCATAAACAATGACTGCATGGTTGCGCTGAGAAATCGAATTATCTCCAACAATACGAATGTGCATATCCTCAGCTCTACCAATAAAGTTTTTTTCCGATAAAATTCGATAGTCTCGGCCCATTTGAGGCCCTTCAATACAAACGAGCCATCCCGTAACTGGATCAATTCCATCCATTTCTCCAAGGTATGGCATCGTTTTATCATCTAGCTCTGCTACAGCTGTTTGCTGACTACTTGGTCTTTGCTCCTGTTCCACCATTACGTTGCAATACGGACATACATTTCTATGTCTTCTGGAACTAAACATGTGACCATTTGTGCATCTAATCAAACTCATTTTCGCTATCCCCCGTCTATGTTTACGAATTTACTTGTCTCTATTTCACTAAAATTCGTGTATTTGCTATGTATATCGTGTCTCCATTACCTATTGGGTAAGGGTTTTCGTGTTTTATTCTGTTTTTAACGCGCTTATGAGCTTTTTTTAGTCCAACACCATTTACCGAATCAATATCCTCTATGTACCATACTCCAGAAACATTATTTAATACGGCATGCTCATAGTTAATAAGCGATTCATATTCTGTACCGCTTAAGTCGATATCTGCCTTATTGTCAGCTGAACTTTTCCCAATAAGTAATGACGTTTGGTCACCTATCTCCCATTCATCTATTTCAACTCCTCGATCATTGAGGAGGACTAATTTTCGAATTTTTTTATTTGTCACATTGTAATTTGTATCTCTTGCTTCATACTTTATAGAGCCATAAATAATTGCTAGTATGACCAACATTAGTCCAATAATTGTTTTCAAAATAACATCCTGATTCATGACAAATACGTATAGAATGAAAAAGAAGGCGATTGTGACAATAATAATATCGATTATTTTTATAATCATTTGTTTCTTTGGGTTTTCAGTGTATGCATCCATTGAATTTTGGTCATACATGGTATCACACTCCTTCATACTAGCTATGGCTTCGTTTTACTTGTTAAAAAAACGTTCAAATAAATCAGTTGTATCTAGTGGATTTTTCTTTGCATTCTTATTAAGGGTTGATGACATTTCCTTTGTTTTAGGATTAAAACCAAAAAAATGCTCAAAGTTCTTTTCTAAATTGTCCATATTAAAGTCTGGCTTTTTTTCAGTAGACTGTTGGCGGGCAGACTGTTTTTCATTTGTGTTTCCAGCACTCCAACCTTGACCAGCCCCATCTAGTCGAGCATCATATGCCTCTCTTGAAGTTTGATCCTTCAGTACTTTATATGCCTCTGTCACGACTAAAAAAATCTTTTCAGATTCTTTGCTTCCACCGCTCACATCTGGATGATGCTTTTTTGATAGTTTTCGGTAAGCGAGTTTTATTTGTTCTTGCGTCGCATCTCTACTGACACCTAAAGTTGCATAGTGTGTTTTCATATTTTTCATCCCCATTATTAGGATTATTCAAAATTATCTAAGGAACTATGAAAGTCCCTTAGATAATATGGAGTAGCTATCAAGCAGAAATCTTAGACAGCGTAGCCGCCTTCGATTTTCGCCAAGTCTGTTTTGTCTTTCTTTTGCTTAATGAATAAGTAGAATTCACCAATACCTTCTGTGTCACCATACTTTTCTGAATAGTCAACGACGAAAGCATTTGGGAAATGAATTTTTCTTACTACTTGATCAGCTGAAACAACCTCTAAAGTTACTTTACGGTAACAGTCAGCCTTTTCAGCTGGTACTAATGACCATAATCCTAATTTCATCGTATCATCAGAATTGTCACCATCAGTTGCAGTAAGGATTTTACCTCTTATTTTTAAAGTTGCTCCTACATCTGTAGAACGTGCGTTAGAGTCATCTGGAGTATCTGTTTCATACTCAACAGCCATAATGCTGTCTAACCCTAGTTCAATTGCTTCTGATCCTTCTACTTTTAATACAAAACCCATTTTTAGTACCTCCTAATATTTGTTGAATCGTCTCAAAAAACCGCTTTAGGTGAAATGAATAACTAGTTGTATGCATTCCTCCATGCTAATGCAAATATATGATGCATTAGCATGGAGGAATATGTAATGTTTTCACCTTGCAATTTATGGAAAATTCTATTTATGTTAAAAGATTTATGAATAAATCTTATACATACGACTTAAAAAGTTTTTGAGTGTATGTGTAAACTTGTTAGGCCTTAACAGCACTGCTTGCCTTTGTAATCATGACTTCAAGATTCTTCACATTACCGTTAAACACTAGGTCAATCTGACATGTGCTTGTTTTTTCATCGATAATGTAGCCGATGTCATCTCCATCGTGAATAACGGAGTTTACATAGCCTTTATCATTAATCCATTTACTTTTTTGACTACTTGGATTATTACTAAAGAATCGAACGATATTTTCGTGTTTAAAGTCACCAGATTGGAATCGTAAAATTCTTTCAATATACGTACTAACTTGAGTTTTGTAGATTGAATCGAATCCATCTTCCTCCATCGCTAGACTTCTAGCTTTATACACTGTAATGCGTTTAATGTCTTTATCTTGAAGCTGTGCATTTTCTGAAGAGAATACAAAGCCAAAGCTTCTGCTGTTAATGGCATCTTTAATGTTATTAGTAAATCCTGAGATTTCTTTTGCCATTGTTGTAACGGCTCTTAGTGAGTTATCACCAGCTTCAATATCGAAGCGTACACCAGGATAATTTCTCTGAACGTTTCTGAAAGAGTCTTTCAAATATTCTGGACATTGATAAGCAGAGACAATACCTGCCGCTACATAGCTAGCACCAACATAAACGCCCTCTATCCAAAGCTTTAAAATATCCTCTTTTTCTTTAGATAATCGCGCTCCATTTTCTGTTGTCTGCATTCTTGTATCAATGATTACACCTGATTTATCTTTAGGAATAATAGTGAAGTTCGGTAAACACGGTATAGCAAACTCACTATAATCTTTTCTAATAAGCACTGAGCATTTATCGATCAGGCGATCAATACCTGCAGTAGCAATTCCATTGAATGTCGTTTCTTCTTCTGCCATGAAGTTGAAGAAAATTTGTATTTTATAATCTTTCACAGTATCAAGAAGGATGGATAACGATTCCATTGTATTGCCATCTTGCTTCGCAACTTTATCGTTCCCTTTAAATCTAGCTCTGCTTACTTTCATTTTTCCGGAAGCTTCTAGTTCTAGTGCAGGGACAATTCCGTACCATACCGTATCTGTAAAGTCATTTTTGGAGTTAACAGTATTTAAATACGTGCGTAATCGTGGTAGATTATTACTTTTAACGAGCATATCTAACTTTGTGTTCGTTACAAGTAACGAGGGCTGCATACCTTTGTTTTTAGTTGCATACTGATCAAAGTACATTTTTACGCCTAATAGTTTTTCAACTAATGGCTTCACTGTTTTTACAAATTCATCCTTAGCATCCTTATAGAATTCTAAGTATGTATTGTAGTTTTGTACCTCTGTCTCTACATCAAATTCAGCTCTCACGGCTGGCAATGGAGAGAAGGTTCTTACGACTAAATCTTTGACATAAGAGGATGGTGATTCTGTAATCGCCTCATAGTCCTCTTCAAAAACTGTGCTTAAACCATAGTTACTATTTTCTTCAATAACCATCAGTTCAGAGCTATTATTTTGTGGTGCCTCAATGATTTTTAATTCACCATTGTCACCAATTGAAAGCGTCCCAATTTGTAATTTTTCGGATTCATCTTCATCCTGATTAGCACCTAACAATAGTCTCGTTTTAATATCTTCAATTGCTAAAGGAAGCATCGCCATGACATTGTTGTAATTTCTACTTGCCACTTCAAACATCAGGTTTAGCTTGTCCCCTGTATCCAATTTTTTTGGATCGCCTTCATCTAATTTGTCATATTCACCGTATAGGTAATGGATTTCTTTTCGGACTTGTCGAATGTCGTCCATAACCTTTTTAGGAGAGATCATATCGAGCAAATTTTCAAACTTAAAATCAACATTTGCAATGCCCTGACTTCTTTTCGTATCAATGAGGGTAAATAACATCTTTAAAAAATCATTATTTTGATCAATTGCTATTTCAGAAATACAGTCATCTTGAATTCCTTCTGGTTTCTTTAATGTATACATAACCTTTTGGTTAGCAGCATTGTAGAATGAATAAACCGTTGGAGAAAACTTATCTAAAAACTCGTCGAAGCTTTTGACAAGAAGATTTTCATTGATTTCTTTGATTTTTTCATCACTAAGACTGTCAATCCCTTTTACATCTCCAACAAGCGTAATTAAATCCATTTTTTCCGGATTTATTTCCTCAAAGAGCATGGTTCTGTTTGTTTGACTAATAATCTCCATTCAGTCGGCCGTATAGTTATACAGCCATCCCTCCTTTTTGTAACGAATTTCGAGTAAGCATAATCATTTAGTGAGTAGCAATGGTGGCAATGTACAAAAACACCTAATCCGAAACTTATAAGTAACAAAATGGTAATTCGAAGCGAAAAATCAGCAGCTTTTTTCATATGAGTTTGTATGTAATTATGTACATCAGTTACTCATACTAGAATTACTAGTGAACCTATATTTTCACATGCTTACTTCACTGATGACATTATGTATCACAGAGTAACTATACAACATCTGATTTTATTGTCAATATTTACATTAGGATATTTTGTAAAGTAAATGTATTTAACTGGGGTATTGGTAAAAAATAAACATAGTAAAGTTTATGATATTTTTATAGAAATAAATGTATTTATCCTTTATTTTTACTAAAAAAACAGCTTATGGAGTGAAAACCGGTAGTCCATAAGCTGTTATTCAAAAATATGTTTTAAACTAAAAAACGATACTATAGAATCAATTTTATAAAAAAAGTAGTCATTTAGTATCAAAAGAATCAAAATAATCCTTTATCCTATTGACAATATTTTCGAAACCAACAGCCAGTTCCATAAATTTAAGTGAAGAACATCGTTTTTTTGCATGCACTGCCAGACCCCACATAATAGTTCTAGATAGAATAATACTCACTTTCTCATTATATTTTCTCACATTTTCAATTTTGTCTTCGATTATGCGTTGTGAGCTATCCATTGGGATAATATCTGTTAAAGAGTAATAAAATGTTGCAGCCAAACTATAAATATCTGTGTATACACCTTGCTCAGATATATTCGAATATTGCTCAAGAGGGGAATATCCTGGACTCGTAAATATTTGATAATCTTCAGCAGTTTTATAATAAATTGCGGAACCAAAATCTAGTAGATATGGATTACCTTTAGAATCTATCATAATATTATTTGGTTTAATGTCACGATGGAGTATGCCTTTTTTATGTAAATAGCTTAAAGCATCAATTAGAGGGAGGAATACTCCTGTGTACAAATGGTCTCTATTATTAATAGGATAATCTTTTAAATATTGATCTAATAAAGTTCCTTCATAATACTCCATAATGATATAAATCGATTCATTTTCCTCAAAATGGTCAATATATTTGACGATATTGTGATGATTTATTTGCTGTAAAATGAATGCTTCATTTAGAAAAATAGCTTTTAAATCCTCGAATTTCTGCTTTGTTGAAGGCAAACGATTAATAACTGTTTTATTATCTAAATCCCGCAAAGCAATGTCATTGGGAAAGAACTCCTTAATAATTAGCTGATTTCCATCATTGATATTCTCCGCCATATAAACAAAGGACAACTTACTAGTTGCAAGTACTTCTATTATTTTATATGTATTGTTCAAAACACTGTTTGCCGGTAAGCTCAATTCAACTTGAGTCGTTTGCATTTTTGATCTATCATCCCTTTCAACACATAAACTACGAACAATTTGTTACATATTCAATGCGAAATATGTAATCTTTTTAACTAAAATACAAATTAATGTAAGTATATCAATATACACCCTTATATTAAATAGTTATCTTATAGTAGTTCTACATGGAATGGTGGGGATAGGCACAATGTGGGGTGGGTTTGCTTATTTTTCCTGACATTTTGCTGGTCCTATCCATCTTTTTGTTTTCTTTCCGTCGCTTCGGCTCTTCCTTCCGTCGCCCTGCCTTCTTTCCGTCACCTTGGCTCTTCCTTCCGTCGCTTGGACCTTTCCTTCCGTCGCTTCGGCTCTTCCTTCCGTCGCTCTTTTTTCTTTCCGTCACCTTGGCTCTTCCTTCCGTCGCTTTCGACTTTCCTTCCGTCGCTTTCGACTTTCCTTCCGTCGCTTTCGACTTTCTTTCCGTCGCCTGGACCTTTCCTTCCGTCGCTTCGGTTCTTCCTTCCGTCGCTCTGTTTTCTTTCCGTCACCTTGGCTCTTCCTTCCGTCGCTTTCGACTTTCCTTCCGTCGCTTCTGCTCTTCCTTCCGTCGCTCTGCCTTCTTTCCGTCACCTTGGCTCTTCCTTCCGTCGCTTTCGACTTTCTTTCCGTCGCTTGGACCTCTCTTTCCGTCGCTTCGGCTCTTCCTTCCGTTGCTCTGTTTTCTTTCCGTCACATTGCTAATGTCTTTCAAAAAAAGAATAAAAAAAGCGTCCAACAAGTACGAAAATACTCATTGGACGCCTTATACAGTGAATTATGCTTTTTGATAGCGAAGCACAGGTGTACGAGCAGCACGTGTTTCGTCTAGACGAGTTACGACTGTTGTATGTGGTGCTTCTTGTACGATTGATGGGTTTTCTTCTGTTTCTTTTGCAATTTGAATCATCACATCGCAGAATGCATCTAATGTTTCTTTAGATTCTGTTTCTGTTGGCTCAATCATTAATGCCTCTTCCACATTTAATGGGAAGTAAGTTGTTGGTGGATGGTAGCCAAAGTCTAACAGACGTTTTGCAATGTCTAAAGTACGAACGCCAAGTTTCTTTTGACGACGACCTGATAATACAAATTCATGCTTACAATGACGGTTATATGGTAGATCGTAGAATGACTCTAGGCGACGCATCATATAGTTTGCGTTTAGTACAGCGTATTCTGTTACAGCTTTTAAGCCATCTGGACCCATTGTACGGATATAAGTGTATGCACGTACGTTGATACCAAAGTTACCATAGTAAGGTTTAACACGTCCGATTGATTGTGGACGCTCGTAATCGAAGTGATATGTTCCTTCTTCTGTTCTTACTAAAACTGGTTTTGGAAGGAATGGTATTAAATCTGCTTTTACTCCTACTGGACCTGAACCCGGGCCACCGCCACCGTGAGGACCTGTAAATGTTTTGTGTAAATTTAAGTGTACGCAGTCAAAGCCCATATCACCAGGACGTGCTTTACTCATAACTGCGTTTAAGTTTGCACCGTCATAGTATACTTTACCGCCAACAGAGTGAATAAGCTCTGCCATTTCGATAATGTTTTCTTCAAATAGACCAAGTGTATTTGGATTTGTTAGCATTAATGCAGCTGTATCAGAACCAACTACTTTGCGCAAATCTTCAATATCTACTAAACCATTATCATCTGATTTAACAGTGATAGTTTCAAAGCCTGCAACAGTTGCCGATGCTGGGTTTGTACCGTGAGCAGAGTCAGGAACGATAACTTTATTACGATGGCCTTCACCGTTTGCTTCATGGAAGGCACGAATCATCATTAATGCTGTCCATTCACCATGAGCACCTGCCGCTGGTTGTAATGTCACTTCATCCATACCTGTAATTTCAACTAATGAAGTTTGTAGATCGTAAAGAAGCTCCATAGCGCCTTGAACTGTTGATTCATCCTGTAATGGGTGAACATTGGCAAAACCAGAAATTCGTGCAACAGCCTCGTTAATTTTAGGATTATATTTCATCGTACAAGAACCAAGAGGGTAGAAGCCAGAGTCTACACCGTGGTTTCGACGAGAAAGTGCTGTATAATGACGCATAATATCAAGCTCAGATACCTCTGGTAACTCCGCTGATTCCGCGCGTACTAAGTTTGCAGGTAGTAAATCTACAAGATCAACCTCTGGTACATCAAGTGCTTCTAAGTTGTAGCCTACGCGACCTTCTTTGGAAATTTCAAAAATGAGTGATTGATTTTCGTTATGCATTAAGAGCCCCCATTTCCGCAACAAGTGCATCAATTTCTTCCTTCGTGCGTAATTCTGTTACTGCGATTAGCACATGATTTTTAAGAGAGTCATATGTTTGACCTAAAGGATATCCACCGATGATCCCTTTATCAATTAAGCTTTTATTAATTTCTTTCACACATTTATTTGTCTTCACAACGATTTCGTTAAAGTGAGCACCTTGGAATGCTACTGTGAAGCCCGCCGCTTCAAAGGCATTTTTAGCATAGCGAGTTTTCGCGATATTTTGCGTTGCCATTTCACGAACGCCCTGTTTACCTAGAGCAGTCATTGCTACAGAAGCAGCAAGTGCAAGAAGTGCTTGGTTCGAACAAATATTAGACGTTGCTTTATCACGACGGATATGTTGTTCACGTGCTTGTAATGTTAAAACATAACCACGACGACCTTCACCATCTACTGTTTCACCAACAAGACGGCCTGGAACTTTACGCATGAGCTTCGTTGTTACGGCAAAGAAGCCACAGTGTGGACCACCGAATGCTTCAGAAATACCGAAGACCTGTGCATCCCCTACACAAATATCAGCCCCTAGCTTACCAGGTGGTGTTAAAATCCCTAGTGCAAGTGGGTTTGAAGAGACAACAAATAAACTTTTTGCCTCATGCGCAATATCACCGATTACTTGTAAGTCCTCTATTTGACCAAAGAAGTTTGGATATTGTGCAATAACAGCTGCCGTATTGTCATCCATTAATTCCTTTAAAGCTTCTACATCTGTCACACCATCTTTTTGTGGAACAGTAACAATTTCAATGGATTGACCATATGCATATGTAGCAACGACATCACGATACTCAGGATGAACCGTTTCAGATACTAAAATTTTCTTACGACGTGTATGTCCAGCTGCAAGCATACCCGCTTCAGCTAATGCTGTTCCTCCATCGTACATAGAAGAGTTTGCAAGATCCATACCTGTAAGCTCTGCAATCATCGTTTGGAATTCAAAAATTGCTTGTAATTCCCCTTGTGAAATTTCTGGTTGGTATGGAGTATACGCTGTGTAAAACTCTGAACGAGAAATAACATGGTCCACGATAACCGGTTTATAGTGGTTGTATACGCCTGCACCTAAAAACGATACGTTAGCATTTGTATCTTTATTTTTCGCAGCCATTGCCGTTAATTCTTTTAATAAAGCTGATTCAGATTTCGCTTCTTTAATATCATATAGGCCTTTAAAACGTACTTTTTCTGGAATATCCCCAAATAACTCATCAACTGAGGATACACCGATTACGTCTAACATTTCTTGTTTATCTTGCTCCGTCATAGGTAAATAACGATGTTTCATAAATGTAGGTCCCTCTTTTCAAATATTATTTTGAACGTTTGTAAAACGGTGTTTCAACTGTTACTACCTTTAAGTGCTTACCACGGATTTCGATTTCCAATTCAGTTCCGATAGTTGCGAATTGGCTGTCAATTAATGCGTGACCAACATTACGTTTAGAAGAAGGAAGCTGTGTACCTGTTGTCACTTCACCGATTTCCTGACCATCCTTCAACACTTTATAGCCATGACGAGGAATTCCTTTATCAATCATTTCAATGCCAACAATTTTACGTGACAGCCCATTTTCTTTTTGTGCCACTAATGCATCATGACCATTAAAATCCTCTTTATTTAACTTCACAGCAAAACCAATACCAGCCTCAAGAGGTGAAATTGTCGCTGATAGCTCTTGCCCGTATAATGGAAGACCTGCTTCAAAACGAAGTGTATCTCGGCAGCCTAAACCTGCAGGAACTACACCTTTGTCTTTTCCAGCCTCTAAGATTTTACTCCATAATGCTTTAATATCTTCTGGAGAGCCGTATAGTTCAAAACCATCTTCTCCTGTGTAACCGCTACGAGATACTAACGCTTTATGACCAGCAACTTCAACATCTGCTTGGAAACGGAAATATTTAATCGTTTGTAAATCAGTATCTGTTAATGTTTGAAGAACTTCTTCTGCTAATGGACCTTGAAGGGCAATTTGTGCATAAGCCTCTGATTGGTTGTCGATCGTCACATCATATTGATGTTGATTTTCCATCATCCACTCATAATCTTTTTCAATATTTGACGCGTTCACGCATAGTAAATAATGATTGTCTGCTAATTTATACGTTAATAAATCATCGACAACACCACCATCTTCATAGCACATTGCATTATATTGCGCTTGACCTACTGCAATTTTGGAAATATCATTTGTCAAAAGATTTTGTAAAAACTCTAGTGAATTAGGTCCAGTTACTAAAATCTCCCCCATATGTGATACATCAAATAAGCCAGCACGATTACGTACTGCATCATGCTCTTCTTTAATAGAAGAGAATTGCACTGGTAATTCCCATCCACCGAAGTCAATTGTTTTTCCGCCATGTGTTGCATATTCTTCAAATAGAGGTGTACGTTGTAATTCGTTCGTCATTGTTTTTGCTCCCTTATTGTTCGTTACATTTTTACTGATAGTAGTTCGTCTGTTTTTTTATTTGTACAGTCATGCTTTCCCTGTTTGTTCATCAAAAAGAGGAACTAACAACATTAGGTAAAACATTTAGACATAAAAAAAGACAGACGAACCCCTTTTCGGGATTCTCTGTCCTTGCACCTGAAAGTTACACCAGACTGGCTCGCATACCTACAATGCCAATCAGCCGGCTTTCCCCTTTGGTGGCTGTTGTACTACAGCTCTCTCCAGAGTTGCGTCTTATACGAGTCCTTTTACCTGAGAGATTCATAACTTTTTGTTACTTGCTCCTTCGGTGACGTCTACACGTGCTCTCCCCGTACAGTCATCCGCCCAAGTTTCAACTTGGTACTATTTAGTATTCAATGAACATTAAGTAACTTATTTGTCTATATCCTAACATTAATTGCATTGAAAAGGCAATCATTTTTTAATTTATATTAAAACACGAACATTTTAATAAATCTAATGTATCATAGTTCGCCTTTTAGCCTTTTGACTTGGAATGCTAAATACTCAAGAATTTGACGGATTGTTCTCCCCTCTGTTAACACTTGTATATGCCCTACTTCACGATAGAACTTTCTTCTGTAATGATACAGCTGCTCTAACTCCTCTTTCGTCGAGCTCTGTACAATCGGTCTGTTCGGATCATGCTGTATTCGTTTGTAAATATCTTCGAATGTCGCATCTAAAAAAAACACGAGTCCACTGCGCCTCATTATTTTTCGATTTTCAGCATTGATTGCAACTCCACCACCAGTTGAAATAATACAAGCTTCGTCTCGGAAATTTTTCAAAAATTCTGTTTCTATTTCTCGAAAACGTGCTTCTCCATATTTTTCAAATATCTGTGGAATTGTCATACCCTGCTGCCTAACAATCTCATGATCCATATCATAATATGGCATCTTTAACAAATAACTTAAACGCCTTCCTAACGCACTTTTCCCGCAGCCCATAAAGCCCACTAAATATATTTTTCGCATTCGAATCACCTTCTTATAACTACGATTCTACACTGTCTGACAAAATTTGTCCTAATAAATTTACCGTAGCTCGAACATTCAGCTTTTCTAGGCCATCGTATGTTCGAAACTGAATCTCATAAGACGTACAATACGTAAGAACAAAAGTAGTTACAAAAAATAATAATGCAATTGCGATTAAAAAAATAGCCCCTCTGTCATTTTTCAATAACTGGAACATAGAAAGTTCGCTCCTTTTTGATACCACTTGGAAGTTCAACAGCTACTGTTAACATATCTTTTTCATATTGGAACTGGCATTTATTAATACCAATTAGCATTGGTACATGACCACCATTTACTTGATCACGAATAATATTGCTATAACAATCAATATGATGAATAGTATCTGCTGCCTGGAAGGTTATTCTCTTTTGATCTTTCCGAATCGTAAATGATGAAACATCATTTACATACATATTCAAATCATAAACAAAAAGCTCCCACTTTGATTGCTCATCAGATAACACCGTTATTTTCATTTCTGCAAACCAAAGCATGATGAACACAACAAGATGGGCAATAAACACAAAAACAACTAATTGAAATAACGCTTCTAATAATGTATAGCCTCGCTCATTCATCGACTTCACCTGTCAGTTGTATACATTTTTTACGTAATTCTCGGGTATTTTGAAAGCTTACGCATATCCCTTGTCCATTCAAAGACCACTGAAATTCTATATTTTCAATTGTTTTAGTGCCTTCCGTTTGCTGTAGATAGCGATATTGCTTTAAGCCTTCATAGGCCGTTTCAGCTGCAATAACTTCCAACTTCTTGTTATAAAGAGTCGTTTTCATCGTATAGCTAATTGGTATTAATGTCGTGCATAATAACATGACAATGACTACTGATAATATTGTTTCCACAAATGAATAACCAGATTCATTCAACCCTCGATCTCCCTCGTCCTAATGTAATCACAACCTTTTTATTGCCTTGAGGCGTTTTAAAATAAACAGTCCCTGGCGTCATGACGTTTCCATTATAGTTGTATATAATCGTGTAAATTGAACTCGATGCAGGCATAAACTCAACCCCTTTCGGAAAAGGGCGTTCATATAATTCTGTAAAAATATCCTTTTTAATAATGTATCTCTTTGATGAACTCTCAAACTTCATCGATATATATTCCCTTTGATGCATACTATAAGTTTGGATATATTGGATATCTAATTGAATTTGCGTAAAAAATTGCTCAAGCTCCCTAGTCTCCGCTGCTTTTAACGAATACTTGACGACAATCGCTGACAAACACATCACGATAAACAATACCATTAACATTTCAACAAACGTATAGCCACGCTCACTTTTAATAACATCCATCAGTTACTAGAACCAGTATCGGTAGAAGTTTTCGCCAATCGTACCTCCCCATCCTTAGTTATCATAATCTCTTCTTTATTAGGGCAGGTCGTTTCATTCTTCTTCAAATAGCCTTTCTCTACCAAATCTTGAATTGTTGGATAAGCCATAAAATCTACTCGATACGCCTCTACCTGCCCTTGCACCATGGACACATAGGCTTTACAGCCCTTCTCATCGACAGTAGCAAAATGTTTTGTAACATTGGGGATTGTAATTAATATTAATATGGAAATAATCAGAAGAACAATTAACATTTCTATCAATGTAAAACCCGCTTGCTGCTTTATACGTTTCATTATTATCCTCCTATACTAGTTCAATCATGTGATATATTGGCCATAATAAACTTACATATGCAGCAACTATGCACATCGCAATAATGATAAAGAAGGTAGGCTGCACAAAAGCAAGGATTTTATGCAGTAGTTGCTCTTGCTTTTCCGTCAATAATTCGCTGTACAGTACTAGCTCTTTTCCTAAATAACCACTTTGCTCTCCATGTTCAACAAATGTCGAGAAATCCTTCTGCCAAACTGTCATCAACTTAACAGCTTGTGTTAGCGTATCACCAAAAACAACACGATCTTTTATACATCGCGCTAGATATTGTAGAAACGGTTGAAGTTGCTGCTCCTCCAAAATTTGTAGACTTGCCTGTAAAGAAAACCCACTTTGTAGCAGACTACCTAAATAAGCAGCAAATTGTCTCGTCAAAGACATTCGTATATAAAACCGAATCAAAGGAGTTTTTAAGATAATATTTAGCTGGCGAGCAATTGGACGTCGTTTGAGATAAAGGTAAAAAATCAAAATGCTACAAAACATCACTATGCCTGCGAACATTAAAGCATCGGGAAGATGCAATAATGCCTTTGACAAAGCAATGCTTGTCTCCTCTGCCCCGGCAGTTCGACTTGTCACCATTTTTTCTATATTAGGAAAAAATACGGTGCGAAATACTAAAAACAACAGCAACAAAAATAGAATGAGTACTACTGGATACAAGAGCAGCTTCATTAATTTTTTCTTCATCGTTTCACTCAAAGTCATTTGCTTTGCCACGCCTTTTAACGTCTCAATCATATGTCCATTGTTTTCTGCAACTGTAATGGCTAATAAATGCTGTTTTGGAAGTTGTAATGCTTCAAACACTCCTGAAACACCGACTCCTTGTCTCAGCTTTGCATTGATTAACTTTTGTATGTCTTCATGCGCTTCAATATGATGAGGTAATAGTATAGAAATAGCCTGCGGGAATAAATAACCTTCCTGCATTAACACACTTAATCGACTAAAAAAATGAGCTTGCTCCCTTACTCGCCATTTTGTTGCCTTATTGTAAGCCAACAAAATGCTTTCAATAAACTTTCGTATTCGCATAGTGCTGACTCTCTATTACTTCTTTTTGACCTGCAAGTGTTAAATTATGTGGTAGCTCATAGCTAGTTTTTTGCATAATTGCTTTGATGGCCATTTGAAGATGGACATCACTTAATATTTCAAACAAAGCACGGCGTTCTTCCTGTATTTTTGGTGATTGGAATAGTGTTTGAGCAACAATGCCTACCACAGTTTGACGAAGTTCTTCTATTGATACACCCAAGTCAAGAAATCGATAAAGGCAGTTTACCGAATCCTTGGCATGAATGGTCGAGACCACTAAATGACCTGTTAAAGAAGCCTCAATTGCGATTTTTGCAGTCTCTTTATCACGTATTTCCCCAATCATAATAACGTCAGGTGAGTGGCGTAAAATAGCCTTTAAACCTGCAGCATATGTAACGCCAGCTCGTTCGTTTACTTGAATCTGCAAAAGATTAGCCTGGTTATTTTCTACAGGGTCTTCTAAAGAAATGACATGACGATTTAGCTCTGTCGAACAAAAATGGATAAGAGAATACAAGGATGTGGACTTACCAGAGCCTGTTGCACCTGTGAAACATAAAAGTCCCTGTTGATGTTTCACTAGTTCCATCAACATGTTCGCAGCATATTTAGAATAAGATAAGGAAGTAAGTGGGAATGCATGATTTTGTAGAAGTAGACGGATAATTAGGCTTTCTTTTAAAAATACGGAGGGAAGTGTCGAGACACGAAAGGCATATTGATCTTGTTCCATAGCTTTTTGGAAGGAGCCGCTTTGGGGTTTTCGCCGCTCGCTAATATCTAATGCCGCTGAAAATTTATAAAAGGAAATCATTCGTTCCGCAAGATCGTTTGGTAACTCACCTGCTTGGAGGAGCTTATCATATTTGCGAAAATAAATACGATATCGCACGCTTTCTGGAACTAATAATAAATCTGATGCACCGAAATGATAGGCTTTTAGTAAAAGTTGCTCACATTTTCGTTCAACAACCGTTTCAAAATTCTGCATATTCGCACCCCTCTTCTGGTTTATTCGAATATGACCGCTCTATTCGTTAGTTCCTAGTATAGATAGGAACCTGTCGCAAGAAAAGCCCTTTTCTTAAATTAAAAATTTGCTATAAAATTTCCTGCCAAACTTTTTTTTTTTGCGATAAAAATGTGGATAGCTTGCTAATTTCCACTAAATAAGAACATAAACTTAAAAAAATATCAAAACAGGTTAGAAACGAAGCTACATGCGCAAAATAGCCAACTATCCGAAAAAAGTCTCAGATAGTTGGCCATTCGTTGTACGTATTTATCCGCGATATCTGAAATATATGCTGAACTTCCGAAAATTGGTTCACCTAACTCAATAAAAGCACAAATACTTTATCTGGTTTTAGAAAGATAAAAAGGCTTTAGTTTTTTCTTTTCTGTACTTTTTTTCTATATTCATACTTTTTTTCACCATTTATCATTGATAAAAAATATTTTTCTTTAAGGCTCATTAATAAAATAGTATCTTTTTTTCGATAATATCTTTAATTTTCATAAAAGTTTTACAATCCCTTATTAGATTCTTTAGCGTTTCATTACTAAACATTTAGAATATTTTTCGCTGATAAATAGCCGTGGTAATTCCCCATAAAATAGCATAGATATAGCTAATCGGTATTAATGTCGTGCATACTAACATGACAATGACTACTGATAAAATCGTTTCTACAAATGAATAACCAGATTCATTCAACCCTCGATCTCCCTCGTCCTAATGTAATCACAACCTTTTAATACCTTGAGGCGTTTTAAAATAAACAGTCCCTGGCATCATGACGTTTCCATTATAGTTGTACATAATCGTGTAAATTGAACTCGATACAGACATAAACTCAATCCCTTTCGGAAAAGGGCGTTCATATAATTCTGTAAAAATATTCTTTTTAATAATGTATCTCTTTGATGAACTCTCAAACTTCATCGAGATATGCTCCCTTTGATGCATACTATAAGTTTGTATATATTGGATATCTAAAATTTGTGTAAAAAATTTTAATGGAAAATTTTAGGAATAACCAAGAATGATACTATCAAGAAATTTGGTATCATTGATTGAAATGCTAATGGTATTGTTTATCGTTATGTGTTTGTCAGCGATTGTCGTCAAGTATTCCTTAAAAGCAACGGAGACTAGGGAGCTTGAATCACAAAAAAGAGACCATTTTGGCCTCTTTTATTTTGCTCACTGTTTGTCTCGATTTTAGTTACTATGTAATTGTCCACCATTATCTATAGTAATTTTGGATTATCGTTGGATCATCTTTCTCTTTACTTGGATCAGTTGAGTAAAGGAAACTAAGTTCTTTTATGTCTCCTAATGCAATATAAAGATTTTTTCTTAATAATTGAGTTTTTTCATCATTGAATGGACTACGTCCACCAGTCTTCATTACCCCAAAACAATATTTTTTATTTGGATCTGTTGGATCACTAGATATAACATAATTTGATAATGCGGCATTTTTATCACTATCATCTTTTCTTTTTTTGTTAAAAATAGTCGGAATGTTGCTGCCAAGTGCTTTATATAAACGTTGAAGGGCATCACTTACACCGCCTTCATGGTAAGGGATGTGGAAATAATTTCTAATGTCTTTAGATTTTCTATCAAGCCCATTTACATTTGCCCACGCCTCAAATTTATCTGCTACATCTTCAACGCGTAAAAAGACTAATTTAACAAGCGCGTGTTTTGGTTTATCTTTTTGATCAAAAACTTTCACTATTACAAAATAACTTTTTCCATTATAGCTAAAATCAAAAATATCAAAATTTTCCCCTTTTGATCTCATATCATCTCTCAATGATCTCAGATTAACTAAAGCACTCATTGGCGGTCGTCCCCCATTTCTCTTGATACGTTACAAGTATAGTTTATCATGTAGGATTTCTTTGGACAAAACAAAATAAAAAGAGCCCTCTCGGACTTAAACTGTACCCTATAAGATAGACACTTTGAAAAAAGTCTATCCTATAGTTAAAAGTACCCTATAAGATAGACACTAAAAAGTTTATCTTATAGGGTACTTTTATTTATATGCAAAACAGTAGAAAATGTAAAAAAGAATGTTATATCTGATTCTGTTAATATTTAAATTGGCTAATGATCTGTTTTAATACGTCTGCCATATGCGCAAGAGCTTGTGCAGAAGCATTAATCTCTTCCATCGAAGCTAATTGTTCCTCTGTAGACGCTGCAACGTCTTCTGAAGCAGATGCATTACCTTTAGCTGAAAATGCCAAATCCTCCGTAATAGCTGTCACCTCTTGTACACTTGCTGACATCTGTTCAGATGCAGAAGATACCTCTCCCATTTTAGGAGTTATTTTATCCATGCTTGTTTTAATCACTTGGAATTTCGCGATGGCTTCATCCGATACATGTAGTCCATTTTGAACATCCTCTGTAACTTTTGCCATGATGTTTACAGATTGTTCTGTTTCTAATTGAATACCATTGATTAGTTCAAAAATTTGCTTTGCAGATTCCTGCGACTGCTCCGCTAGCTTTCTTACTTCATCAGCAACAACTGCAAATCCTTTTCCATGCTCCCCTGCTCTTGCTGCCTCAATCGCTGCATTGAGAGCAAGTAAGTTCGTTTGATCTGCAATGCTTGTAATCACATCTAAAATGGACGTAATTTGCTGAGAGCGTTCATGTAATGATTGAATTTTCGTGTTTGAATCGGTCACCGATACATGAATAGACTGCATTTGATTTTTTGTATCCTGGACTGCCTGTCCACCTTCATTTGCTTGTAGCGTTGCATGCTGTGAAAGATCGGTCACAGTAGATGAGATCTCCGCAATATGAAGAATGGCCTTAGAAAGCTCTTGTAACGATTCTGCATTCTTATTCGCACTTGTCGTTTGCGTGTCTGCGCTCGACGCAACATCTTGAATTGAAATGGCCACTTTTTCTGTAGCAATGCTCGTTTGATTAGCATTGGCTGTTAGCTCTTCTGCCGACGAGGCTACCTCTTCGGCATTTTGTTCAATTTTTTGAATAAGTATTCTTAAACTGTCTTGCATATCGTTAAAGGCTTGTCCTAGCTGTCCAATCTCGTCATGAGAAGTAACTTTCACTTTTTCTGTTAAATCACCTTTACTAATAGTTACTGCACTATCCTTTAGTAATCTAATCGGTTTTATAATGGCCTTCATGACAAAAAAGAAAACAATCGAACTGATTACAATCGCAACGATTAGTACAAGCAACGTTTTATATAAAATGGATGATGCTGATTGATTAATTTCCTTCGCGAAAATTGTTCCAGTAATTTTCCAATTTGTCAACTCCTCCGTTGTAAAGAACAAAATACGGTCATCCCCGTCGAAGACATAATCATATGTGCCAGATTCACTGTCGTACATTTGATCGAGGAAGCTCTCGTTTAATTCCTTACCTGCTTCTAATGTAGGATGTGAGATGACCAAATTATTGTCACCAAAAATAGAAGAATAACCATTTTTTCCTATTTTGATTGAATTTGCGATTTTTTGAAGGTCTGTCAATTTTATATCAAGTGCCATTACTCCAGATTGATCTTTTACCTGTCGAGCAATTGTCACGACCATATCCCCGGTTTCTGCATCCATATAAGGATTCGTTATTAGAGTTTCACCCTTTAAAGCTACAGCCTCTTTATACCAATCTCTTTCCAAAGGATTATAATCCGCAATATGTACTTCTGGTTTTGAGATCATTGTTCCCTCATTTGTACCGATATAAATGCTTAATACATCTGGATTCCTCTCCAAATATTGATGAAAATTTGTTAATATTTCTTTTTCCTGCTGTTCATACTTAGAAGAGTCCAGATCCTCGCTAAAAACAGTCATGTCGTTTATTTTTTCACGTAACTTATCATCAATTAGTGTATTTAAAATTTTAACACTTTCATTCGCACTAAAGAGTATTTCGTTTTTTATCGAATCTTTTGCTGAAAGATACGATAAACTCCCTACAGTTATAACAGGAATTAGTAAGGTAAAAGCAAATAATGTGTACAGCTTCCCCCTAAAGCTTCTAAATATTTTTTTCAAAACAGTTCTCCTTTTGTCTTCATTAGTTTTTAAATGTGTTTTTTGTTCTTTTTAGACTAAAAAAGAATGCTGCCCCTCAAACCTTCCCTACATCCCCATTTCCAACATTACCTTTTGGAATACTAGTTTCCTCACCATACTTGATTAGAGTCGCTTTAATTTGTAAAACAATGTTTATTGTTTTGTTACTAGGTACATAACTATCCGATGTTTTTTCTATGTACTTATTAAGAGCTGCTTCTTAGGGTTTAAGTATAAAAATAGAAGTGTTGAAGATAAATGGTCTTTTTGTAATGCAAAATTAGGGAATAAATAAGTGGATTCTAATATATCATCTAAAATATTTTTAAATTCTTTAATGACTTTATATGCAAATATTTCTTCTCGCTGATTAAAGGTAGTTTTTTCTCAGGAGGATATTTATCTCTATAACTGAATCTTTTAATTACAATTGTTATAAAGATCTTTTCATTATTTGAAAAGAAAATTGTTAAAAAGTTTCTTGTATTTTCAATAAATAATGATATCTTTTTATACACAGGTGTATTGATATTGAATGGAATCGTAGAATTTTCAACATTCCGAATATTGGAAATTCCGAAAAAGACTCCCTTTATATAAAAAAATACCATTTCTACTCGGTTATTCGTATATTCTACCTTTGGATTATTATCCATATTAAGTAGATTTTGTTACTAAATATAAGTTTGGCATGTTAAGGGTTCAACAAATTTTAATTTTTCAAAAACTATTTTATAGATTAGCTTGTTTCATAACATTTAAATATATATAAAAATTCATGATTTTAACCCACGAAGAATATATTTTTCGGAAGGTTTTTACTAATTCGGGATCGAATTGATTTCCCTTCCTTTCAATAATTCGATTATATGCTTCTTTTGGATCTATTGCTTTTCGATACGACCTCGTAGAAGTCATTGAATCAAATGCATCTGCAATAGAGACAATTCTTGCACTTAAAGGTATCTCGCTTCTTTTTAAACCATCAGGATACCCACTACCATTCCACTTTTCATGGTGTGAACGAATAATAGAAAAGTCGACATCGATGGAAGGAAACATTTTTAATAAATCTACGCCTATTTGAGGGTGCGTCTTTATCACATCATATTCTTTTTGAGTGAGAGGATAGGTTGTTTTATTTAATATTTCATTTGGAATCCCTATTTTACCTATATCATGTAGTAAACATGAATTAAAAAGTTTGTTAAGGGCATCTTGATCATATCGTTTTGTTTCTTTAGCTAAAATCGTGGCATATACAGCCACCCTTTCACTATGTTCCTTTGTATATGTATCCTGTAACCTTAAAAGATCTTTTATCAAGATATTCATCAAGATATTCATCTCCTTTAACTATTTAAATATAAAAAAATGTTATCAAACCCAAACCAATATTTCATTTCAAAAAATACCTCACAATCGGAATAATTTGAAATGTACCAAATGAATTTTGTTAACTAAGGAAGGAATACAATAGTGCGCTTACTTTTGAATAAAAACTTACTCAGACAACTACAATTTTTAGAGAAATTATATGAAAGGGATGGATGGATTACTTTGAGTGTGATAGCTCAAGCACTCAATTGCTCTGAAAGAGTTCTACGTGATGACATTAAGTTAATAAATACAGAATTTAAACCCTTTCAAATTCAAACATCTCAAAATGGTGTTATGCTTACCTATCCAAATCATTATTCTGCAGATTTTATTTATCAAAAGGTATTATCTTTAAGTCCAGAATTTTTGTTCCTCGAACGCATATTTTTTGAAGAGAAATACGACATTGAAACCATAGCAAATGAGTTATTTCTAAGCTCTTCCACTATGAGACGGATTATTGCTAAATTGAATACTTTTTTAAATAAGTATGAAATACAAATCGTAACAAACCCTTGTAAAATAATTGGGAACGAACAAAATATTAGATCTATTATGGTTCATTTTTTTTATGAGAAGTATGGTGTAACTTATACCCCATTTGAAGACACACAAATCAAAGTATTGGATAAATTATTCCTCCATGTAATGCAAGCAAATCATATTCAACCTAATTTCCCAGACTTAATTAGAATTAAAAATTGGACAATGGTAAATGTGATTCGATTAAAGAATCATCACAAGAAAATTGTTCCAGAACATTTTCCAAATCATTTAGATCTAAGCATTTTTGATAACACATTGTTTTGTGAATGGTTTAAAGACACTTTTAATCTTGAATTTAACAAAGAAACTGTTCAACAGCTCTTTTCTGCTTTACTTAATAATCAATATGCCTTCAACTACGAAACATTAGAAAGAATGATTCAACAAAAAATAAATAAAGCATGGATAATTGTCCCTAAAATCGACTCTTTTTTGCATTGTCTCGCAACCAAATTAAATATACCCATTCAAAATAAAGAAAAAGAAAAGATAATTTTGGAATTATATAATTTGCAAACCATGAATTATGGTCGAAGTTTTATTTTAAATGATAAAAGACGTTTATTTTCAGAACGTTTTTCTCATGAATTTTCATACTTTGTATTGTTTTTAAAAGAGGAGCTAACGAAATTTCAATTTCATAAGGAATTTAAATGGACTTCGAATTTTTTTACGGAAACGTTATACATATTGATTATAAATTGGGGACACTTATTGAGTGCATTAAAAAGTAAAGTTCCGATACTTCATGTAGGAATATTTTGTGATGCAGACATAGAACACACTGAGTTCATACAAAATATAATGGTATATCAATTTGGACATTTAATTAAGCCATTTATAATTGAGGAATTAAATCTAAGTACTTTCAGAGAGGTTTCCAAAAATTATGACTTAATTATCACGAATATTTCAGGGTTAAAAGATATATCCGCTCCTTTAATTTGCGTTAATACAATTCCTTTGTCACATGATCTGAATAAAGTACAAAAAGAAATTTTCACTTTAATTCATTTGAAACTTTCTAAAGAGTTTGAATAAGTAAGTGATTTAAGAGTTCCTTTTGTGTAATGTAAGCCAACAAAGGAACTTATTGATTTATTTTTCATTTAATCAGAGTTACAGAAATCAGCAATTCTAACATCTGATAGCTAAAAAAATCCTGTGATATACAGAATCTTTTCGTGTTTAGCAGACGGTATATATTTAAATAGGAGACAAAGTCATAAAAAAATGAATCCAATTCAATAGCTACTTAAGACAGAGATACTAATGTGTAAAAATATTAAATCATTTATAAAAACATTGACTTTTCAAAGATATTCTTATAGAGTGAAATTTCAAACAAAACATCCTCGTTAGGTGAGGCTCCTGTGTAGGAGATATGCTACTGCCCAAAAATGTCGAAAGACGCCAATGGGTCAACAGAAACCATCGACATAAGGTGGTTTTTAATGTAGCTGGCTTTGTCCTATGCCACACAGTGCTAAAGCTCTACGAATGGAGGAGCACATTTGCTACATTTATTTGTAGTGCAATCAATGTAGGTTTATAGTACCGTGTAAACACCTTCATTCGTTATGAAGGTGTTTTATTTTTCTGTGAGGTGAGGAAAATGGATGACTATTCAGAACCAAACTCGAAATGTTATAAAAATGAACTAAATACAAAGAATATTTATGAGGAATTTTAAATTATCTTTCTTAACTATTGCTTTATCGTTGAGAGGAATTTTGTTTTTGTTTCTCAATTAAGGAGTGGTTAAAATGATTAAAAACATGACAGAAAACCAAATAACTCTTCAAATTTTCAAGTCATTAAAAGAAGGGAAACAGAAAGAATTTCAAGCAATATTAAAGGAACTCCAACCTTATGATATTGCACGGATTTTTGAGGGGTTACCAGAAAAACATCATACACGTTTCTTATTGTTTCTTACTTCTGTACAAATCGCTGAACTCATTCAAGAGCTTGAAAAGGTACTCCAATTAAAAGTTCTTAATAAATTAGGGATTGAAAAATCAGGACAGGTAATGAATTTAATGGATAATGATGATTTAGCTTCATTATTAGAAAACCTATCTCCTGATAAAATTGAAGAACTTCTTTCAGGTATGAAACAAGAAGAATCAAAAATTGTTCAAAATATCATGAACTACCCCCCTGAAACTGCAGGACGAATAATGACAAACCGTTTTGTGTGGATTCCTCAACACTTTACTATTCGAGAATCAATTGATAAACTCAAAATTTTTGCAGAGTTCTCAGAAACGATTAACTATTTATATGTAATTGATAATGATAAAAAATTAGTAGGTGTTGTATCCTATCGGGATTTAATCATAAGTAATGAATTTGAAAAAATTCAGGATATTATGTATAGCAGAGTAATCTCCGTTTCTGCTGAAACGGATCAGGAAGAAGTTGCTCGTGCAATAGAACGTTATGATTTTTTATCAATTCCTGTTGTAGAAAAAAATAATGAATTAGTAGGAATTGTAACAGTTGACGATATTATTGACGTTGTGATCAAGGAAGCAAATGAAGATATTGAAAAACTTTCGGCATCTGGTAAAGCCATTGATTTTGACACGAAGGCACTCGTGGCTGCATATCGCCGACTTCCCTGGCTTATTTTACTTTTATTTATCGGATTAGTTTCAGGGACCATTATTAGTGGTTTTGAGGAAACATTATCCAAAGTTGTTGCACTTGCCTTCTTTATGCCGATGATTGCTGGGATGACTGGAAATACAGGCACTCAATCGTTAGCTGTTGTTGTAAGAGGTCTAATCACTACAGATACAAATAAAAGAGTAGTTTTTAAACTTATTATTAGGGAACTTAAAGTTGGATTGATTATTGGCATTACCTGTGGAATATTAATCTCGATTATAGCCTATATTTGGCAGGGAAATCCGATTTTAGGTTTAGTTGTTGGTAGTTCATTAGTTGTGACTCTAATTATTGGGACTTTAGCCGGGACCATTATCCCACTAATATTATATAAATTCAACATCGATCCGGCAGTGGCCTCGGGTCCATTAATTACAACACTAAATGATATACTATCCTTACTTATTTACTTTGGCATTGCAACAATGTTTATTTCAAAATTGATGTAGAAAATTCACTGCTCTCCTGGTGGTATTCTTTAAGCTTTATCAAGATTTGTTAAGCAAATGGGTGACTATAACTCAAAAAGGACTGCCTAGCTTCAAGAACCTTAAATAGAATAGCGCTTGATTTTCAACAATCAAGCACTATTTTTGAATAAACCTTAGATTTAAAACGACTTTATTGTTATTAGTGAAGTATCTTATATTGAAAATTAAACTACTATATTTTAACCCCGTCCTAAAATTAGAACGGGGTTATACATGTTTTTTAGGTTTTTAAATAACTTTATTGTCTTTTTACATAAAGGACATTTAAAAAGTAACTCACAAAAAAATTTCATGAATTTTGAACAAGTAAAGAATAAAAAGAAAGTGTTAACTGAAAAATCAATAAATGTAATTTATACGTCAAGTGGCAATGTCAACAGCTTTCGGTGTAAGATGCAAAACGTAAATAGAGGGATTTTCCATCAAAATAATCTTGTGATTTCAAAGTTATTGTTAAATGTCTTTTTAAAAAGATTCCTTTGTAGGCGTTGGGTACACCAAAGGTATTAATTGAAAGAATATACTAAAAAGTCAATGTTCAAACTAAATTACGTCTTTAATGAAACCTATTAATCCTATTCCGACTGTCTCCAAAACCATACTAAAACCTGCCCCCAAAAGATATGGCAGAAGTCTATTTGCAAAACCCGAAAATTGAAGCTATAATCCTGGCAGGATCGATTTCAAGAAACTTACAGGATGAAAATTCGGACATTGAATTGCATATTTTGTGGTCAACACCACCAGAAGAGGAAGATCGAAAGTTCCCCCATTCAAAAGGTTGATGGAAACATTTTGGCATATCATCCGTATGAAGAGGAAGAGGGTCTGTCCTATCTAACGGGAGATGGGATTAAATTAGAAATAAGCAACTTTTTAACCATAACAGTTGAACGTTTATCTCAGATGTATTGGATAAGTACGAAAATTTAACCAAAAAGGGTTATCAACTATAAATAAGTGATAGTCTTATATACAAATGACTAGGTAATCACATTTTTTTGTGAGCCTGGTCATTTTGTATTTATTCTTTAATTGTTGTTTCAAATGTTTTTCTACCTGATTTTATTTTATCAACTTGAACATTTATTTTTTTAATTGATTCTTTAGTCAAGGGGATTTTCCCGTTATTCTCCAATGCTTTCCATGCTTTTACGTTGTTTCGATAAAGGTATTCGGATAAACGATAAATATCAACGTCTAACTTCAATCCTGCTTCGTAGGTTGCCTTTATTTCCTCTTTAACTTTCTTAATAACTTCCTTACGTATTTCATTTTCTGTTGCCTTACTTTTGAAACCATTAAGTATAACATCGACTTTAATATCAACCTTAAACTGTACTTGATTGCCTTTAATAATTGGTTTAACATCAAAATATTTTTTTTCAATATCTACTGTTAAACTTTTATTACTGTCTAATTTAAAGGTTAAGTCTCCTCTATTCTTTTTATTCTGCATCCAGTTAACACCTCTTGCGGTATCACCTTTAATTACCCCCCTAAATCCATCTTTTGAAAGTATTCCTATCCCCTTAATTGTAGTCTCTTTTGAAGGGTGCTCTTTTGTTGTCTCCCAATTTTCATCAATCGAAACCAAAGGTAAACTAACTTCATGACTAGGTTCATTTAAACCAATAACAAGATTCCTTAAGCTAACGGGTTCTGTAAATACTTCTAATTTCCGGATGTTTAATGGATGACTTAATTTAGAATCAATTAATGGTTTATTTAAAATAGGTGTTATCAAAAGAATTTCTTCTAGAGAGTCTTGAGTAAAGTGAACATTTATCTGATATCTTGTTTCTCTAAATCGCGAAAAAGTATCGAAAACTGAAATAACTTCCTCGTGTTTTAAAGCCTCTTCTGTAAATATCAGATAGGTCATATGTCCCCAAAATACTTCTTGATCAATGGAGCGATATAATTCATAAATAGCTTCTTCCATAGTTTCCCCTTTAGCATATCCAATCTCTGCAGGTGCTTCACGAGCATAAGGTGTTTCAGATTTTGCTATGTCTTTAAAGTTAATTAATTGTAGATAAACTTCATATTGATTGTCTTTAAAATCCACCCCGACCCCATTAACATAGTACATTCTTTGGGGTTCTATCTCATCCCAACATCCAGATAGAAGAGGGAGTGTTACGGTTAATATAAAAAAGCCCTTAATTGTCCTATTCATTTCTCTCCACCTTAAATATCAATACATATTTTATTTAGTTTGGCAAAAATGAAGAGAATTATAAATAAAAGGGTCTTTTAAAAAATTTTAAGGGAAAGTTCAGTAGATGATTTAAAAAATAAGGTTTTAAGGAAAAGTTATTTTCTAAAAAGAAAAAACCGATTACCTATATGGAAATCGGTTTTAGGTTAGGATATTGATTCAAATTATTAAAAATAAGAAATAATTGGTAAGTGAACTTTTATTCGGGGATAGAAATACTATGTTTATTGGTCTATTTCCCACTATGTTTTTTCAAGAAGGCAATCGTTTTCCCTAGTGTTTGTTCAGCGTGTGTAGTAGTAAAATCAAATTGATACTCATGACCTAGGTCAGTATTTGTTCCGTCAAATAAAACACTTTCTACTTCTACACCATTCATTTTGAGAACATCTATAAGCTCTGTTGATTGTGGGGCTAGTGGATCTGTATCTCCAACTGTCAAAAAGGTAGGTGGGTAATTAGGTGTTACATGTTTAACTGTAGACATCTCATCTAGTCTAGAGAAGGACTTGAAATCTTTTTTTCCTGTATATGCCCAAAATACTGACTGGATACCTTTTTTTATTATTGGAGATGACTGAGCACCTATTTTATCCATGTTATAAACTCCACAGAATAAAAGAGCACCTTTTAACTGTTTTTTATCAACAGTAGGTTGAATATCCATTGATTTTGCTAGAGCTTCATTAGTTATTATCGCAATAGTTTGACTGGCAATTTGAGCCCCTGCTGAATCACCGCCAATAAATAAATGATTCATATTGCCGCCATATTTCGAAACATTGTCCTGTATATATTTAAGAGCTTGGTTAGTTTGTATGATTGGCCCCGGATATTTTTGTCCCGGTGCAATAGCATAGTTTATATTTGCTACAACATATCCTTCATTGGCTAATGCCATTCCATATTCTTGCGTTTGTTCCTTACTACCTGATACAAATGCACCGCCATGTATCCACATGATAACAGGGAGTTCTCCCTTAATATTTTTCGGATAATAAATATCTAAAAGACTATTCTCAACTCCATGTTTATCGTAAATAATATCTTTTTCAACATGGACTTGCCTTTTTATTGTTTCAATATCCTTAGGGGATGCAAAAGAATCAGCTTCAAAAAGCTGCTTGATTATAAAGGTATTAAGTACAGGTGTAAACTGACCAATTATAAATATAAGCAATATAGGAATGACAATAATATAAACTGGAATCATCCATCGTTTTTTTTTCTTATAAAAACTTTTTTTAGTTTTCAAATTGAATTACCCTTACCTCATTACGTATTTATATGAAATTCACTTGACGGAAAAAGAAGAGGGGGGATGCCTATTTAATGGTAAATTGAATTTTTCTACATATTGATAAAACAGTGCATCATCCCAGCTTCTATAGGCTGGACCAACAATTAGCCTTACTTTAAGTTCAACCCTTCAAAAAATACATTTCCATCATATACAAACCCAATACGCTCTTTAATTACTTTTTCATGTATTTTGTAGTCCAACCCAAAAACTTTAACTTTCCCAGTATCTGGCTTCAATAAATTCATTATCATTTTTATTGTTGTCGATTTTCCGGCACCATTTGCCCCGACAAATCCTGTTATGTACCCTTTCTTCACCTGTAAGTCAAGATTTTCAATAGAAAAACCTTTAAATTTTTTGCTTATATTACTTATTTGAGTTAATTTCATAATTCTAATCCCTTTAGCATCAGGGGTTCTGAAACAATAAAAAACGGGCACCTCCCCAAATTCGGTATAATGGTAGCGACGAAACTAACATACTGAATGAGGTGAATGCCCTATGACTATTGTAAAACAAATGAGCCTATTTGACATCCAAGAATTGTTGGAAATGGAAAGTTCCCGTCGTTTTGATACGATTTTTGCCACTTTTGACGTACAACCTATTTTTCAGTTATTTTTAAAAAGAACATTACGTGGTGCCCCACGTGAACTAAACTATGGTGCGATGATCCAATCACTGATTATTCGTATTGTCGAGCGTATTCCAACGATCAAGGATTTAATCAAACGCTTGGTCAATGATCCTTTATTCCGCTTAGATTGTGGTTTTCTTGTTTCAGATGTTGTGCCTTCTGAAGCGTCTTATTCGCGTATGATCGATGTGATTAGTCAATCAGATGTCCTCGATTACATGCAAGATACATTGATTGAAACAGCTTTTATTGAAGGCTTTCTTTGTGATGAGCACCTCGCAATCGATGCCACACATTTCGAATCACGCGATGCAGCGAAGCCTTCTGAGAAAAAAGAGCCTGCACCGCCCAAAAAACGCGGACGAAAATCGAAAGAAGAACGCGAGGATTGGCTTACGAAACAAGCAGAAATCGAAGCCAATCAGTCGACTTATGAAAAGGAAATTAGGCATCAACTTGATACACCACTAGAGACACTGTGGCAAGATGTGCCCATCGAACCGAATTGGGGCATCAAAAAGAACAGTGACGGCAAAAATACGTTTTGGTTTGGCTTTAAAGGTCATCTCGCCGTGACAACAAAGGGGCAATATATCGTTGGACGCCTCATGACATCTGCCAATTTGTCAGATAGTAAAGCCGCGATTCCTCTTTTAAAGAAAGTAGAGAACCAATTTCCTGAACATTTCACGACCGCTATATTTGATGCAGGGTATGATTATGAACCAATTTACCGTCAGCTACATAAGTATCAAATGCGTGCAGTCATTCCCTATAATGTCCGTAATGAAGGCGAATATCTTGAATTTGATGAGAATTTCAGACCGACATGTGTACGTGAACATAGCTACCGTTACGACAGCTTCGATGAAAAGTACCGCACACTAAAATTCACAAGACCAAAGGAATGTGCAACCTGTCCATTACGTAATGATTCCCTCTGTCAGGAGGTTTTCAAAATCAAATGTGACACGGATATACGAAAATTCACGTATCCAGCACGTGACTCTGAACTTTGGAAACAACTGTATAAAGAGCGCACAGCCGTTGAACGTGTAAATGCATACTTAAAGCAGTATTTTCAGTTAAACAACGTCCGTCACAAAACAGGAAGAAAAGCGAAACTTCATTTCAACCTGGTGACGTTTATTTATAATGCCTGCAAATTAGCAGTGGATCGTCTAAATGCTTTATTACAAGTACAAACTCAAGCAGCATAATTTTTAAAAACGTAAATTTTCTTCAAAGGAGCAGTCTAAGCTCTTGAAAAAAGTGATTTATGAAATTGATTCATTTCAATAACATTTTCCATTGCTTCACTCCTCATTTAAAATGCTCAATAATTCTTGTAATTCATTGAGTGACATTCCTATTTCTCTGCTATTTTTGATGACTGCGCTCAACTGCTCCTCAATGACTTTTAGCTTTTTCTCTTTGATTACCTCTAAATTTTGCTCCGCAACAAAAGAGCCCTTACCTACAATGGAATAAATAAAACCTACCTTCTCTAATTCTTCATAAGCACGCTTAGTTGTGATCACACTAATCTGTAAATCCTTTGCTAATTGGCGCATAGAGGGTAATGCTGTCCCTTCCAAGAGGTCACCTGTTAAAATCAATGACTTAATTTGATTTGTAATTTGTTCATAGATCGGTTCCTTTGAACTATTCGAAATAATGATTTGCATGTTAATCCCTCTTCTTCATTTGTTGATTGAGAAAATAATAATCAATTATGCCTCGGCATAATTGCGTCCGGAATCGGCTTTGTACTTAGGCCAGCAAATGTTTTTTGTGCGAAAGCGCAGTGCTAACGTAGCGGCAGCAACAAATGTTTTTTGTGCGCAAGCGCAGTGCCAACAACACGAGGGCCGACACGATGTCGGTCATTTCGGTAATGCCACAGGACGTGACGTTCTTAGACTTAGTTCCTCTATTTCAGCGGGTGTGTTTAGACAACCGCTGAAAGAAGTTAAACCTCTCAATACAACACAATATATATATACTTTATACACATTTTACACATTGCAAAATACATTGCAACTATTTTATTTAACGAGAGGAGTTGAGCTAACTATTTTTAAGTTTAAGGAGTAAAGTAGTAATGCAATTGTTAGTTTTATCAATAGATATAACTCAATCAAATGATTATTAACATTCCAATACATGTAAAACCTGCTTACCGCTCGCTCGTTTCATTCATTGCAATAATTAATACACTTAATCGATTAGTCTGTACAGTGACCGCAAATAAAATGACATGACGATTTATCTCTATCGACAATGATGGATATGGAGAGTATAAGAATGTTGAATTACCGGATTTTTACACAAAAAAATACAAGGCACCTAATTAAAGGACCTTGTAGACTCTAAATAAAAACTATTTCAATTATCAACCATCACTGAAAACCAAACCCGATATTTTCCGGCTTTAAAAGCAAAAATCCCCAAAATTAATAAAGTAGCGAGTACAAAAGCTAGCGTACATCTTGCAGCTTCTGGAATATAATCATTGTTTTCATCTTTAATATTCATATCTATACTCATCTCCCCCTTAATTCAAATATATTACAATATCCTATTCAAGACTTAGAAAAATAGTAAAAGTTGCTTATTTATTTCAAAATTCTGTATATTATAATCCCTCTTCTAGTTCATTCGAATATATCTGCTCTATTCGTTATTTCCTAGTAAAGAAAGGAAGCAGTCACGAGAAAAGCCCTTTTCTTAAAATAAAAATTTGCTATAAATTTTCCTATCAAACATGTTTATTGCTATAAAAATATGATTAACGTGCAAATTTCCACTAAAAATGAACAGTATCTTATGAAAAAGTTAATATTTATGCCTAAAGGAACTGTATCTTTTTCAATAATACAATATAATAGAAACAACATGGTTTTTTTCCTAACACTTGGTAAAAGAAATAACATTCAAATATTACATAGAGGTGAAGCAAATGATCCATCCATTAAAAATTACTAGTACATTAGCCGATGAAACTAGATACTCTATTTATGAGTACATCCTGCAAGAGAAGAAAACTGTAACGGTTCAAAACATCGCTGATAAATTCGGCATACATCCAAACGTTGCACGTCTACACTTAACAAAGCTATCAGAAATCAATATCATCACAGCTGATTTTGCTAAAACTGGGAAAGGTGGCAGACCTGGTCGTATTTATAAGGCCTCAGATAAAGGTGTTTCATTAACGTTCCCGAGACGTGATGAGGATCGACTATTAAAATGGTCAATCCAATTAATTCAAGAGTTCGGACCATCTGCACTGGAAAGATGCCAGGACATAAGTTACCAAGACGGTTATCAGCAAATGAAGAATTATGTCAATGCTGAGTTACAATTAATTAATACCCTTTCATTCGAACGAAAGCTTCAGCTATTAACTGACAATGCAGCATTAATTGGCTATATCCCGCAAGTACAACAAACAGAGCACGTTAAAAGAGTGACGTTCTCCATTTTTAATTGTCCATTCCAGGAGCAGCTTTCTACTCATTCAGAAATTGTTTGTTCTTTACATGAATCTTATTTAAAAGGTCAGGTAGATGCGTTATTTTCGAGCAATGATTTTGTACAAATTGATAGCATGATACATAATTGCGATTTATGTAAATATGAAATAAACGTGACAGAAATCGATAACTAACTTTTAAAATCCAATTGTTTGTCACAAAGAAGAGGAAGTTCCAGTTTACAGATACCTTTCATATCATTTATAATGAGTAAGAGATTATTGTGTCGTGGGCAAAAGGAGGGGAAATCTTCATGGATAATATGTATAAAGTTATGGCATTCTGGACAGGTATTTTTGCAGTCATGTTCTACCTTGGTGGTATGAACGAAGTATCGCTATTATTCGTAGGTAATACAGGTTTATTCTTATTATTAGGCTTCTTGAACCTTTCAGAACGTATGTACATGTACATTTTCGGAGCATATTTAACTGTATTCTTTGCTGGCTTCACGTACTATACAACATTCATTCACGTACCTGGTGTCGGTCATTAATACAAAAAACGCGTGTCTCACCAAATGTGAGACATGCTTTTTTTATGTGAATTTATTCACATCATTTATCAAGGCATAGTAAAATCCCCCTTTGCAATTACATGGTTAGATTTTGGTTTATTTTATCTATCCAACAAATTGCAAGGGGGATTTTTGTATTTTATGAAGTTAATTTAGGTTTTAATCCAACACGAAGCTCTGTAAGTTGATTGGAGTCGAGGCTGGACGACTCCTTGCTTTGCTCTGTGCGAAAAGCGAAGCGACAGCAACAAATGTTTTATCTGTGCGAAAGCGAAGCGACAGCAACAAATGTTTTATCTGTGCGAAAGCGAAGCGACAGCAACAAATGTTTTCTGTAGCGAAAGCAAAGCGGCAGCTACAAAGCGCCCAGCCGGAACGGAAATCAACCCACACACTATGATGAAGAGCACCTTAAAAACCATTCAAGAAAGGATTTGTCTCCATTTCTGCACCGACTGTTGTATAATTACCATGACCAGGGTAGATAATAGTATCTTCAGGTAATGACAATAACTTATCATGAATAGATGCAAGTAATATTTTTGTTGAGCCTCCTAGTAAATCTGTACGACCTACACCTTGCTCAAAGAGTGTATCTCCAACAATAGCGAAGCCATCATTTTCAAATATATATGAAATACTACCCGGTGAATGTCCTGCCGTAAAAATAGCTTTAAAACCAAAATCGCTTATTTCAAATAATTGTTCTTTTTTAATTATATTTTCTTCAGCCGGTGTGCCGACTATATAATCTGGTAATGCTGCATATTTACTAGAGCCATTTTTTGTTGGATCTCCTAACCAGCTTACTTCTTTTTCATGAATCCATAATGGTACATTAAAAGCTTCGCGGACAGCATCTACGGCACCGATATGATCGAAATGCGCATGTGTTAAGAAAATGGCCAATGGTTTTAGGCCGTTACTACGTATTGCCTTTATAATTCGATCCGCTTCTTCTCCTGGATCAAAAATTATGCATTCCTTATTTTTATTCGATACGATATAACAATTCGTTTGGACAGGTCCAAGTGAATAACTTCGTACGTTCATCATTGCTATCACCTCAATTACAATTATACAGCCTTTACCACCATTTGACGATAAATGTTCATAGTTTAAGCTATTTTAGTTCTCGACAAAAACAGGTAGAACGTTTACAATTAAGGAGGAATATTGTTGACGACATTCATTTTCTGATGTCGAAAGGAGTGTCAATTTTTAATGAACTTATTAATGGTTATTTTTGGTCTAGTAGCAATTTTAGCTGTAGTTGGTACATTCCAAGCACTTAAAGAAAAGAACCTTTTAAGCGTTGTTTTCAACTTATTAAGTGCGGTAGTATTCGGTTGGTTCGTAATTATGACTGTAATTCATAGCGGATACCCTCCAACATTACACTAAAATTCAGACAAAAAAGAGCTGTCTCCATCACGAGACTGCTCTTTTTTCTCTCTTTTTTATATTTATTTCCTATTTGAACTGTTCTTTTTGACCTTTCGAGCAGTCTAACACTTACTCTAAGCTGTTTATTTGACTTCCTATACGCCCCTTATTAAAGTTTAAAAGAAGTTTCTATACTCTTTTGTAATATGTGGTAAATAGCTCGTCACTTCTGCTAAACAGGCTAGTAAACGTTTAACTTCTTTCAGCAAGTGTTTTATGTACCGGAAGCGGAGCGACAGGTTCAAGTGTGTTTTATGTACCGAAAGCAAAGCGACAGCTACAATTATGCCGGGGCATAATTGATTGTACAACAAAAAAGAGATCTCATTAAACATGAGATCTCTCTTTTTGTTTACTTAACTGCCCCTTGCTTCAAATTCCCTGTCTTTTGGTCATAGAAGCGGAGTAAATCACCGTTAATGATGGTATCAGAATTTTCTAGTTCTTTCGTAGCCCGATCAGCGTATGGCTGACATGGCTCACCATCAATTTCTTCACCAGTTGCTTTGTCATAGCAAGCTTCACCAGCATATACATATTTATCTGTTACAAAACGACCGTCACGGAACACAATGAAATCTTCATGCTCTGGTGAGAATAGGTCTGCACCAAGTTGCATATCTTTTGAAGTTTCAACACCAAGAAGGTGTAAAATCGTTGGACGTAAATCCATTTGTCCAGAAACCTCTGTCATTTCTTTACCGTCACCTGATCCAGGGATATGGATGAATAATGGTACTTCTTGTAACAGTGCATTATCAAATGGTGTAATGCTTTCTTTTCCTAAATATTGAGCCATCGCTTTGTTATGGTTTTCTGAAATACCGTAATGGTCACCATACATTACAATAATAGAGTTATCATATACACCTTGATCTTTTAAACCTTGGAAGAAGTCTTTAAGAGCTTCATCCATATAACGAACTGTTTGGAAATAACGATTTAATGTACCTGAGTTTGACGTATATTCAGGAATCATTACATCTTCTGGGTCCAATGTGAATGGATAGTGGTTCGTTAAAGTAATTAGTCGAGAATAGAATGGCTGTGGCATATCTTTCATTAAGGCTGCGGATTGCTCTAGGAATGGGACATCTTTCATACCCCAGTTAACAGCTTGCCCTTCGCCAATCTTATATGAGTCTATGTCATAGAATTTATTAATGTGTAATGATTGATACATCATGTCACGATTCCAGAATGATTTATTATTCGGGTGCATGACATTTGTAAAGTAGCCATTATCTCCAAGGCGCTCAGCCATTGAGTTATACGTATTTCCACCGTGCGTGAAGAATACCGCACCTCGACCTAAGCCGAACAATGAGTTTTCTGTAATAAACTCTGAGTCAGAAGTTTTCCCTAATCCAGTTTGGTGATAGAAGTTACTGAAATAATACGTATCTTTATCTTTTGTTAAAGAGTTTAAGAATGGTGTAATTTCATGACCATCCATTTGATTATTAATCACAAAGTTTTGTAAAGACTCCATCGAAACAAGAATCAAATTACGATCCTTGTATTTACCAAACATTTGAGGGTTGATTGCTGCTTGATTAGAACGAATATAGTTGTTCACTTCTACTAATTCACTGCCATCCGCTAATGCACGTTGAGCAGAAGATTTTGACTGAATATAAATATCATACAAATGGTAGTTATACGTACCAATGTTTTTCACAAGTAATTCACGGTCAAAGCTACGTGTTAACAATTGTGGACGCTCTGTTTCAGATAATCCTAAGTTTAAGAACGACATAGCAATCGCTAATACGAAGTACGCGCGACGGAACTCCACGTTGACTTTAACTTCATTTTTCATTTTAGGTAAATATTTATTCGCTAAAATTAGAATAAGTACGTCGACAAAATATAATAAATCCCAAGGGCTTACAATCGCTGCTACTGAAGTTCCTAAATCACCAAAGTTACTTGTTTGGAATAATACCGGTAGCGTAATAAAGTCGTTGTAGAAACGATAGAACGCCACATTTCCATATAAGACAATTGATAAAACAACACTAATCGTAATTATATAACGACTTTTAACTTTTGGCGATTTAAAGAATAATGATATACCATATGCAAATAGCACGAAGCTTAAAGGATTAATAAACAAAATAAATTGTTGCATTGCATTTTCAATTTTCATCTCAAAGCTAGTGTGATAAACAATGACCGTTTTTATCCAAGTTGCTACAATTGCTAGTATCATAAATGAATGTTTAGGCCACTTTATTGATTTCATTCCTAACATCCTCCTTACTTTTACAAAAAAATAATAATTTTAACAATTTGTTACTGAAACAAAATATATCTTAATCCTTTTTTTACAGATAATCAATAGATATATTTTCGGAAAATTGTTCTCCTTGTTCGTGCTGGACAATAATATATACGTTTTTACTTGTAAAAAGTTTCACAAATCATAAAAACAGTGGAAAACCACTGCTTTTAATAATATTACATACATGTTACATTATTTTTACAATACCCCATATGAATTATTTTTAAAACATTACTGGCTATTTTCTTTCATGCGAAGTTTTGTTGTTTCTTGTCGAATTAGTAACAATGCCATTTGGTAATCTTTAATATCTAGTACATTCGCTTTATACAACTCGCGAATTTCATCCTCCATTAACATCAAATCACCAATCGGATCACGTGTGTAAATATATGTGCCATATGTTTTTAGTAATTGATAAATATCTAACATTTTGTCCATTTTAGTTCGCTCCTCGTTGTGTTACACAGTCAAGACGTTTTGTCGGTGTCACAATGATATCTACTGGGCAATCGTGCGCTTCTCTAGGGACATGTTCATATAGCTGCTCGTTAAATAACAGAGACATGAGTTTACCCTTCTTATAGTGTAATACATAGCGATCGTAATAACCACCGCCGTAGCCAATTCGATAGCCGAACTGATCAAAGACAACTCCTGGAACAAGGATGACATCCATTTCATTTGCGTCAACAAACTCACACTTTTCTGGAATTGGCTCACGCAAATGCATATAAACAGTTTCAAGCTGGTCAAACGTTTCAATGGCGTAAAATGACATTTCTCTTGTTTTTGCATTACATTTAGGTACAGCCACTTTTTTACCAAGTTGCCACAGTTCTTCTATTAATTGAATTGTGTCGATTTCTGGCTTATTGGAAATAGTAACGCCGATTGTAGTTGCTTCTATTATATATGGTTCCTGTAGCACTTTTTTTAATACAGCAAATGATTGATCGTGGTAAACTACTTCGCTCATTTCGGCAAGCGCTTCCTTTACCTCGTTCCGTAAAGTTGTTTTATCCATGTTAAGCTATCCCCTAATCAATTTCGCCTGGCGTAATTGCCGCTGACGCTTCGCTTTCGCGCAGATAAACAATGCGTCCGGATTTTGAATTGTGCTCAGGCCTGCACGAGGGCCGACACGATGTCGGTCATTTCGGTAATGCCACAGGACGTGGCGTTTTTACCGATGCAGGTCAGTTAGCCGTTTTCGCAGGATGCGAAGGTTTTAGGCTAACATCCTTATATTCATTCCTTTCAAAATCCGTGACATCCGCCGGAGGCTTTAGGCCAAAACGATGTTGGTCACTCAGTCGTTGCCACAGGACGTGGCGTTCTTAGACTGAGTTCCTCTATTTCAGTTGGCGTTTGGTTACTCATTGAAAGAAACCTCATCCTCATTCATCTCTCCACCTTCAGAGGTGGCAGTCTTCTGTAGCTGACGCTTTGCTTTCGCTACAGAAAACATTTGCTGAATGAAGATAAAATGTAGAAAGCCAAAACCACAAGTGGTTTTGGCTTAATGAGCGATTACTTAGTTTCACGGTGAAGAGTGTATTTCTTCTCGCGAGAGCAATATTTTTTAAGTTCAAGACGCTCTGGATTGTTACGCTTGTTCTTTTTAGAAATGTAGTTACGTTCGCCGCAATCTGTGCAAGCTAAAGTAATGTTTACGCGCATTATTAACCCTCCCACTCTATATCAAGAATTTATATTTTGAGCATGATTTATACGACTAACCTATTATAACATAAACTGAAAAAAAATCTACCGTCATTTCATATTAAGTTTGCATATGGTAAAATACCTTATAATTACATACTTAATGAGGTGAAACTAGTGGATTTATCCATCATACTTATGATTGTGGGAATTCTTCTAATTATTGCGTCGTTCTTTTTCAAAAATAACGCGAAAAAAGTCGAACAAGATGTAGAGGAGCTATCCATCTCTATTTTTCAAGAAACAAATAATTTAAAACGTCGTCTGAAAATTGTTGAGGAGGAGCTGTTATTAGAGCCAGAGTTTCAGGTTAAATCACCGTCAGCACAAAATAACAAGATACCAAATCCGAAAATCCAACAGGTCATGCAAACTGTTCAACAGGCTGCTCAGACGTCGAAGACAGGACAACCAGCTACACAAACGAAACCTATCCATCAAATTATTATTAGTCAGGTACTTGAACTAAATAAGCAGGGTCTTTCTGTAGCCGATATAAGTATTCGGTCCAATTTAACGGAAGAGCAAGTCCGCCAAGTGATTGCAAACGGAGGTCGGTAATCTATGAATAAGTCCGCTATCCGCGCATTTGGCATTGCACTTTTTCTTGTTGGAGCTTTACTAGCTTTAGCAGTTCGTTTCGATCTCAATATCGGTCTTCCAACTAAAGCTTCAAAAAACACCGAACATGTAGAGGAGCTGCAAAAAAAGCTCGAGCAGGCAAATAAAGAAATTGCATTGTTAAAGGAACAAGTTAAGCAAGTACCGAAGGAAAACACGCAGAAGACAGATGCACCTAAAACAACGCCTAAAGACAAACATGAATCGGCATCCCAAGGAAACGTTACTACTATGACACTTCAAATTTATAGCGGTATGGAACCATATACTGTGGCGCAAAAGCTTGAAGATGGTGGCGTCATCGAAAATAGTGTTGAAATGGAACTTTTACTTGCTAACCCTAAATACGCTCGAAGCTTACAAATTGGTTCGTACGAAGTCAATTCTTCGATGTCTTTAGAGGAAATTGCAAAATTGATCACAGGGAAAAAGCAATAACATTCCCCTCCTATTTATAAAAATGGCTGTCACCAAAAATCACAATTACTGATTTTTGATGGCAGCCTATTTTGTTTCGTTTATGAAATTTGTTCTATGAAAGTTTGCATCATTATGCTACCCTCTTGTGTCCCGATGGATTCTGGATGAAATTGTAGCCCAAAAAGCGGGTACTCCTTATGTTGAATCGCCATAATTTCCCCATCATCACTGGACTTTGCTAAAATATTAAAATCCTCATGTAACGTGCTTGGCTCTATGACGAGAGAATGATAACGCATTACTTCAATTTCACCGTCTAACTGGGCAAATAAGCCTGTTTTTTCGTATTGAATCGTAGATATTTTTCCATGCATTATATGTTTAGCTTGAACGATGCTACCCCCAAAAGCCTGCCCTATCGATTGGTGCCCAAGACAAATTCCTAAAATCGGAAATTTCGTATAAAGCTCTTTGACAACATCCACTGTTATTCCGGCATCAATTGGCGTACCTGGACCGGGCGATAAAATAATGGCTTCTGGTTGCATTTTCATAATTTCTTCGATTGTCATTTCGTCATTACGTACTACTTTTACATCTTTCCGAAGCATACTTATTTGCTGAAATAAATTATATGTGAATGAATCATAGTTATCGATCAATAAAATCATTGTTTTACCTCCAATAACGCGCGGGCTTTATTTAGTGTTTCCTCGTACTCAGACAAAGGCACAGAATCGTAAACAATACCGGCTCCTGCCTGAACATGGGCACAATGATCCTTCACGATCATTGTCCGAATGGCTAGAGCTAAATCCATATCCCCTGTAGTAGAAATATAGCCTACTGCCCCTGCATAGACACCCCGCTTCACAGGCTCTAGCTCATTGATTAGCTGCATAGCACGAATTTTCGGGGCACCGGAAACAGTTCCGGCAGGCAGGCAAGCTCGGAGAACATCCAAAACATGTACATCATCCTGTAATTCGCCGATAACCTCCGATACAATATGCATTACATGTTTATAACGCTCAATAGTCATATATTTTATAAGCTTCACTGTACCCACTTTAGCAATACGGCCAAGATCATTACGGCCTAAATCCACGAGCATTCGATGTTCAGCGATTTCTTTTTCATCATTTAGTAGTTCTTCCGCCATTGCGTTATCCTGCTCCACGGTTTTACCTCTAGGCTTCGTTCCTGCTATTGGATTAGTCGTGACCTTTCGATCCTTCACCTTGACAAGACTTTCAGGAGATGTTCCTAAAATGGTGTACGAACCAAAATCCATATAGAACATATATGGTGAAGGGTTAGAAGTACGTAACTGACGATATAAAGCAAAAGGATTACCTGTATAGGATGAAGTAAAGCGTTGTGATAAGACGATTTGGAAAATGTCACCTTTCCGAATATGGTGCTTCGCGCGATCAACCATTGCTACAAAATTATCTTTGGCAATCATTGGTCTGAAATCTAGCTCTCCAAACGTCATGGCGTCATATGTTGTTCCGGCATGAAGCTGCTTCTTCATCGTAGAAATAGCCAATTCCATCGCTTCAAGAGAACGTCCTTCATTAAATAAATCAATCGCCGCTAATGTAATCTCTTGCTTTAAATGATCAAAAACAATAAATGTATCATAGAAAAAGATATGGACATCCGGCATTTCTAAATCGTCCTGCAAGTATTCACCTATTTTCTCTGTATAAAACGCTGTTTCGTAACCAAAAAAACCCATTGCTCCCCCAAAAAAGGCAAAGGGGTATTGTGCCTTATGAAATGGCATAACTTGCTGTAATTTTATTAATACATTGTCACTTGATTTTTCAGTTTCTCCATCTTTGATAAAAGAATAACCATTCCTATCTCCAATCAGTTCTGCAATTGGGTTGACCGCAATAAACGAGTAACGCCCACTTTCTTCATGCTTAGCAGACGATTCGAAAAGCATTTTATGCTTCCCATCCAGTGATTGATAAACGGAAATTGGTGTCATCATATCACCCTGTATTACCTTCATGGCAAACTTTCTAAGCTCAACTGTCATACTCTTTCTCTCCTTCTCTATGCTCTGCTCTTCTACACCAAAATCTATTAATTATGCAATGGCATTTTTGACGCTGTCGCTTCGTTAGCATTTCGCTTTCGTTTATACAAATATTGCGTCCGGATTTTTATAAACATTTCCTGCCATAACATATAAAAAGGCCTTTCCATCACAAAAGGACGGAAAAGCTGTGGTGCCACCTTCATCGGTCTTTTAATCAATTATGCTCCGTCATAGTTGCGTCCACAATCGGCATTGTGCTTAGGCCTGCATGAGGGCCGACATGATGTCGGTCATTTCGGTAATGCCACAGGACGTGGTGTTTTTACCAATGCAGGTCAGTTAGCCGTTATCGCATGGATGCGATGATTTTAGGCTAACATCCTATGTGAATTCCTTTCCGATTACGTGACATCTGCTGACAGAAGTTAAAAGACCCACTCTATGCCCTATAACGTGGGCAGACGCTAATCCATACTTTATTCAGAATTAGAGCTCCGAAGTCCATTCACCATGTTTTTGTACTAGTTTTCACCAGCCACTAGCTCTCTATAACAAATAATAATGGCTACTACTCTTCATCAAAGCTGATTACATATATTCATTGTAAAACAAGAAAACTAACAATTCAAATTATTTTTTATTACTTATCCATTCATCTTCAGCCAGATTAGCTACTTTAATATTTAGTTCTTGAAATATTTGACGAATAGCAAACAAAATATCCTGTCGCACATTTAGCATCACTGCCGTATCATTTGTTGCCACATAGAAACGTACAAGGACTCGATAGGAAGTTGGATAAAACTCATCTATAAATACATGAATCATTTCTTTTTCTGTTTGAGCATGCAAATAAATTTCCTTTTGAATGGCACTTAAAGCACCGCGTAATATTTCTTCTTCATTTTCAGCAGCTACAAATAAAAATTGCTCACATTTTCGTTTTTCCCTTCTTGACAAATTATAAATTGGTCGATTTGCCAAATAAGAGTTAGGCACATAAACAAGCCCTTTATCACCCGTTTGAATCAATGTACTTCGAAGATTAATATCCTCAATGGTCCCTTCAATTTTTTGGTCCTCTGTTGCGATCCAATCGCCAATTTGAAACGGGTTATCTAATGCGACTGACATCCCACCAAAAACATGCCCTAGTGTATCCCGAATACCAAAGGCAATTGCCACACCCGTTAAACCAATCCCCGTTAAAAAGCCATTTATGTTAAAATCCCAGAATGAAGCAATCGTAAACATTGCTAATATCATGATCAGCACTTTTCCTATACGAAGAAAAAACGGTAAAAGGACGTTTGGTTCTTCTTCACTATTCAGCTGCAAAGGCTGTTTTGTATAAAAATGTAAAACATCATATACACCTTTAAAGGCAAAAAAAACAATAATGGACAAAACAAAATTCTTTGTCACTGCATTTGTAAATAAATTTTCTTTTAATAATATGGTTAAGCTGAGTACAATCACTGCAAACATGAATGCATAGCGAATCGCTTTATTAAATTGTGCGAGCACGGTTGCCTGAAAGTTACGCTGACGATTTCTCAAAAATGTAACCGTGCGATTAATCATTTTCTTTATAATAAAATGCTGAAAAAGCCAACCAACGACAAAAAGAGCGATGGCAATAATAACGTCCATCCATGTCGGTGCTGACATATTTGGTAATAACCACTTCAATGAATCCATATCATTCTCCTCTAACTATTATGTATATTCACAAAAAAGAAGCCGATCAATACATCAGCTCCTTTTTATTGAATAGCGTCATCCGCAAAAAAAGCTTTATTGGCAAACCAAAATTGCTGCTCATTAAAATTATGTTCATGCATAGCGATAACCGAAAATTCCGCATGATACTTACGCTTCATTTCCTCAAGTACAGCCTTCGCTTGCTTTCCAACTAGATGCTGTCCATCAATCGGAGTACCTTCTGTAAAAATGATAATATCCGCTTCTGTACAATGCTGATTTTCTTGGAGCAAGCCCTTTACAAAATGGAGCACAGGCAGAACGGCAGCTTCTCCCTTTGCCTTATATTCAATAAAACCCTTAAAATCGGATAAATTTAAATGGCCGTTTTCGAATCGATAATGTACATGAATTTGACAGTCATATGGAACGATATATAAATCGCGACGTTCACGGTGCGCGTTCATAAATAACGGTAAAATGATACTTTTGCAAAGCTCAGAATATGCCGCCATCCCAGTTGTTTGTTCAAGACAGATAATAATTGGACCTACTTCTTTTTTATATTCATCAAACGGAACATACAGGATATTTCCTTTTTTTATTGTTTGACGATTTAGCTTTTGACGCCTAGCTATTTGCCACTTTCGCCCATCGTAGTAGCGCCGCTCTTTTGCATTGGTCAATCGTTCTGTCTGCTCAATAGCTGGTATATTTTTATAAATTTCATGCATGATATCTGCCAATTCAAGTGCAAATGCTGCCATATTTCGTAATGTTTCACTCTTGCAAAAATAGTCAATAAAAAAACATTGTTCCTTATCACTTAATTCCTCAAGATGTAAGTTTTCATATAGAAAACATAAAAAGTCACGTTGTTCTGGCGTGATTTCCAGATCAAATTTCTTTATGAGTGATTCTACAGCGTCTTTCACGAAGCAGCACTTCCTCAGCACATTTTTTTGGATAATGTCTATAGTATAACCAAAATAATTTTTTGACAATACAATACCGCTTGCAGTATTTTGACGCTATTTTTATTAATAATGTTGCCGTTATTTTGTATTAATAAAATATGGCTCTTTGGCAGAACATGTGGTTGATTTCCGTTCCGGCTGGGCGCTTTGTTGTTGTTGTTGCTGTCGCTACGCTTTCGCACAGATAAAACATTTGTTGCTGTCGCTACGCTTTCGCACAGAGCAAAGCTTCCTGGGGG
>NZ_JBHZDH010000025.1:0-61362 GCF_042755925.1 Lysinibacillus sp. NPDC059133
GCGAAAGCGAAGCGACAGCAACACGGTTTTATCTGTGCGAAAGCGAAGCGACAGCAACATGGTTTTAACTGTGCGAAAGCGAAGCGACAGCAACACGGTTTTATCTGTGCGAAAGCGAAGCGACAGCAACATGGTTTTAACTGTGCGAAAGCGAAGCGACAGCAACAACAACAACAACAACAACAACAACAACACACGACTGAGTGACCAACATCACGTTGGTCTAAAGCCTCCGGCGGATGTCACGGAATCGGAAAGGAGTTCACAAAGGATGTTAGCCTAAATTCATCGCATCCATGCGATAACGGCAAACTGGCCTGCATCGGTAAAAACGCCACGTCTTGTGGCATTACCGAAATGACCGACATCGTGTCTACCCTCGTGCAGGCCTAAGCACAAAGCCGACTCCGGACGCAATTATGCCGAGGCATAATTGATCCGAATTTAGAATTAATAGGAAACAATCTCCATTCGTGATAATTTCATTGAAAGAAAGGTTGTTAGAAATGAGCATTAATGAAGAAATAGAAAGTAGATTTGTTAGGCTGTCGAAGGGACAGCGTAAAGTTGCACAATTTGTTATGAATAACCCTACAGTTGTAATTGGTAACGGAGCAGCAGAAGTTGGTAGACAGGCTAATGTTAGTGAATCGACAGTGATTCGTTTTTGTTATGCGATGGATTTATCGGGCTATGTAGAGCTTCAAGACGAAATTAGAAGCTATTTAATGACTCAAAATGGTAATGCGAGTCTTCAACCTACATATTCTTCAAGTAAGATAAATATTTCGAGTTTTGGTAAGGTAATGCAACGTGATATTCAAAATATTCAAGATACGATTCATTTGATTAATGATACTATGCTTCAAAAAAGTTCAAAATGGATGCACGAAGCAGAGAACATTTATATTTTGGGTACTCGTCAAGCTGCGTCCATTGCAAATTGGTTATCGTATACAATGAAAACGTTACGTCCAAATGTGAAGCAGCTTCGCTCAGAATCCGATGATCTTGTACAGCAAATTAACAGTATGAGTGAGCAAACGACGTTAATTGTTTTTTCATGGGACAAGCATTCAAACGACATTCAAACGATTGTAGAAATTGCTAAGAAGAAAAAGGCTAGAATTATTGCCATTACTGGTTCGGCGTTGTCTTCTATTCGGGAATATACAAGTGCGTTATTTATACTTGGTCTGAAAAAGCAATCTTCATTGGATGTTATTCCAGTCCTGTTTTCTTTTTTACATGCGCTAATTGAGGAAATGGTCAGTCAGGACAAGGCACAATATGAGAAATATCAGCAATCCTATGAACAAGTAGAAAATAATTTGTTATTTTTAGATGCAGTAAGAGAAAAGCAAGTCTTCTAATCATTTTACAACGCTACACATAAAAAAGATGTCCAAATAAGTTTTAGACATCCTTGAAAAAAGCTTATAAAATTTTACTTAAACTATACTCGTTAATAAAGGCATCATTTAATTTAATGGCATTTTGTCGGATACCTTCTTGTTGAAAACCTGATTTTTTGAACAAATTTAAAGCACGATCATTATGCTCCATGACAGATACTTCTAAGCGCGAAATATCTCGCTGTATAGACCAACGTTCTACTGCTTCCATCAGCGCTGAGCCGATTCCTTGTCGCTGATGTTCTTGCTTAACAGCTAGGTGAACTGTTGCAACATGTTTAACTTTAGAATGTTTATATCCATGGATAACGGCATAGCCAGCAAAAATGCCATTTACTATACAACATAAAATCGTACGGTTTTTCAATTGTTTCCAATAGCCCAAATCTTTTCGAAGCTGTTGAACTGTGAGGTCTAATTCGTTTTCCATATTATACATGAAGTCAGTTTGTTGGAAAATTTCTTCTTGTAGATGAATAAATGATCTGGCGTCTGATGCTTCAATTGCTCGAATTATGTATGCAGGTGGGTTATCGTCATTTTTAGAGATATTACTCGTAGTCTTCATTTGTGTACGCGAGAAAGTTACACTTGTACCGAGCTTAACATCAATGACATAATAGCCTGCATTTGTCCATGACAAATAGTGAGAGAGAGGGGGTTTTGTTTTTTTCCACCAGCTCCTATTCAAGTAAGCTGCATTTGGCAAGGCTTGTCCCATAATATTTTCGAGTTCGCTAAATGATAAAGTAATTTCTTGTTGTGAAGCTACTTCAAAATAATTTGCTAAAGGAATATACTTTTTTTCCATCTTCTTTGTCATCGTAATCCCCATTTCCTGTATATCCTAAAAAATATAGACTACCTGATGATAGCATAAAATTACGGTTTCTTAAATACAAAAACACAACTATATATCTATTTATAGTAAATATTTTTTATAAACTATGCATTTTTATTATTAAATGTTATAAATAGGATGTTTTTAACAGATAAATATATTAAATTTAATAATAACCTATAAATGTTGAAAATAGGTAATGTTTTAGTTGTTACCATAAAGCAGACTTTATCTCTGTTCTAAAGGTGTGCTTTCCCAGGATGTCATACCTTTAGCCTACGTTCCTCTACTGGCTCACTCCAAGAACTTATCTATGACATTTTGATTTCCAATGAGTCTCCGGGTCTTCATTCCAATCAACTCCTATTTATGGCATACATTTTAACTTCTTTCAGCGGATGTCACGGAATCGGAAAGGAGTTCAAGTTCAATTAACCTAAAATCATCGTATCCATGCGATAACGGCTAACTGACCTGCGTCATGTTGTTGCCGCTGCCGCTTCGCTTTCGCGCAGATAAAACCCTTTTGCTGTCGCTACGCTTTCGCACAAAAAACATCTGTTGCTGTCGCTACGCTTTCGCACAAAAAACATCTGTTGCTGTCGCTACGCTTTCGCACAAAAAACATCTGTTGCTGTCGCTACGCTTTCGCGCAAAAAACATCTGCGGCCTAAGCACAAAGCCGATTCTATACGCAATTATGCTGAGTCATAATTGATCAAATAACCCCCTCGAGTTTCCCATTTTACGATTAACTAAAATAAGCCTAATTTTAGCTTCTTTTATATATAAGAAAAGTAAGTAATACATGAAGATATGGTTATCCTAGAATAGTAGATTTTAGTTGTGAATAGCAATAGATCCTTTATAGATAAACTTTCAATTTATATCATGTTTGCTCATAAGGTATGATAAAATAAAATATAAATGTTATGCCATTTAGGAGGAATAATTTCAATGAGTAAAGTTTTAGTTTTTGGTCATAAAAATCCAGATACAGACACAATTACATCTGCAATTGTATATGCATATTTAAAACAGCAAATTGGTGTTGATGCTGAAGCGGTACGTCTTGGTGAAGTGAATAACGAAACACAATTTGCTTTAGATAAATTTGGCTTTGAGGCACCTCGATTAATTTCATCAGTAGTTGGAGAAGCAGAGAAAGTAATCCTTGTAGACCACAATGAATTCCAGCAATCTGCTGATGGAATTGAAGAAGTACAAATTGCAGAAGTGATTGATCATCACCGTATTGCAAACTTCCAAACGGCTGATCCACTATACTACCGTGCAGAACCTGTAGGCTGTACTGCAACGATTTTAAATAAAATTTTCAAAGAACATGGCGTAGCAGTTCCTGCAAACATTGCAGGTTTAATGCTTTCGGCCATCGTTTCGGATACATTATTATTCAAATCTCCAACTTGCACAGAGCAAGATGTACAAGCTGGTGAGGAGCTAGCGAAAATTGCAGGTGTTGATGCCGCTGAATATGGGTTAGCAATGCTTAAAGCAGGTGCGGATCTTTCAGATAAATCATTAGAAGATCTTTTATCATTAGATGCGAAAGAATTCCAATTCGGTGAATATAAATCTGTAGTAGCCCAAGTAAATGCTGTCGATATTAACGATGTACTTGGCCGCCAAGAGGAATTAGAAAATTTATTAAATAAAAATGTAGCGGAAAATGGTTTAGATTTATTCTTCTTTGTTGTAACGGATATTTTAAACAATGATTCAACAGCTGTTGCAATTGGACAAGTAGCAGAGGCTGCAGCAAAAGGATTTGGCGTAGAGCTTGTAAATAATCGCGTTGTTTTACCGGGTGTTGTATCTCGTAAAAAACAAATCGTTCCAGTTTTAACTGATGCATTGAAATAATGAGAAAGAGGTTGCCCTGAAAAAGGCAACCTCTTTTTTATGTTAAGGAAATTATAGATTTTTATATTGTGGATAACCAAGGGCATAGTTATCGTTTAGGCTAAAGCGCTACATCCTCGAGGTCGCTTCGGTCCCTTGGGCAAAAGTGGTGAAACGCATACTGTTGCCTCGGATTCTCCAGCGCTTGTCGGATGTAAACGGGCGCTTTAGCGCATTTGTTAATCTAGCTTTAAAGGGTGTACGGCAGGACCTTCAAGAACTTCCCCTTTGGCATTAAAGCGAGAGCCGTGACAAGGGCAATCCCAAGTTTCATCGGCTTCATTCCATTTTGTTTTACAGCCTAAATGCGTGCAAGTTGGTGTATTGGCATGTTTCACATAACCTGTGACAAATTCCTTTGCTACAAAGCCTCCTACCTTTAGCATCTGCATAAATTGAGCCCCAAATTTCGTACGTGATGGCGAATAAAGAGGAATTGCGCCATCCTCATTCCCGGCACCTGTTATTAAGGAGGATAGTAGATCTCCTGCTACAAAAGAATTGGAAATTCCCCATTTTCGATAGCCAGTTGCAATGAAAACATTAGGTAAGGACGGTGTAATCCTGCCAACATATGGGACCATATCAGGTGTTTCGATGTCCTGCGCTGACCAGCGATAGATTGAATCCTGATCAAAGTGAGCCTTCATTTCATTTTGAATAGCCTCATAATAGGGCTGGGTATTGGTTGTTTCCCCTGCAATATGATTAGCTCCACCTAATACTAAATAATGCTCACCATTAATGGTAGCTGTTCGAATAGAGCGTGTCGGATTATCTACGCATAAGTATTGACCTTGTAGTGTATCAGTAATTTTACCAGCAACCATATAGGAGCGACTGTTAGAAAGTTTAAAAAGATTTAGTCCTCTAAAGGCTTCGATTGGATAGTGTGAGCATAAAATAAGCTTGTTGTATTGAACCGACATGTCATTTTCGGTATGTAAGCTATTTTGCGGTATGTTCAATTGTTGAACACGGGTATTTGTATAGATTTTTGCGCCCATTGATAATGCTTCTTTTACAAGGAAATTACACACTTCTACAGGGTGTATTTGTGCCTGCTGGGACATGCTAAGTGCTTTTGTAATTGGAAAGGGAAGCTCTGTGTCAGAAGTGATTTTCGCCTTAATATTTAATACTTTATAAGCATTCCATTCTTTTAACAATTGGGCATAGCCTTCTTTTGTTTGGCAATAAAGCAATGAATCTACTTGTTGAATGCTTTCTTTAGGGAGTAGCTGTAATGCTTTTTCTACAGCTATTTGGTTGAGCTGATAATAAAGCCGTGCCTCATCTACAGAAAGTTTTTCAATAAGGTTGGCATAAACTAAGCTATGCTGTGCAGTTAATTTTCCTGTTGAATGACCAGTCGTACCATGACCGATATGGGAATTTGCCTCAAGCAAGACTACATCTACACCTGATTTTGCTAAGACATAGGCTGTATATAGTCCCGTCAACCCTCCACCTATAATACATACATCACAAGTTGTTGAAGCAGGTAGAGATGGTAGGGAGACGGGATCAATTGTTCCGAGCCAAAGAGATTGTGTCATACATAACCCTCACATTGTTTTTACGTTCAGTATGTAGATTGATTTGAGAAATTATGCAATGAAGCATAAAAATTGCCTAGTGATTATTACTATCGCTACAATGTAGCAAAAGGAGCGTGTCTAGCTATGAAAATTGAAATCTGGTCAGATTATGTATGTCCGTTTTGTTATATTGGTAAAAAGCAACTAGAGCAAGCAATTCAGGAAACTGGTTTTGCAGGGCAGGTAGAGCTCGTTTATAAAAGCTATCAACTTGACCCAACAACACCTGTGGATACAAATGTGTCTACGTATGAAGCATTGGCGAAAAAGTATGGGATGTCGCTAGAAAAAGCGAAGGAAATGACGCAAGGTGTTGCTGCTCGCGCAAAAGAAGTTGGTCTAGATTATAACTTTGATCACTTAATGGAGGAAAATACATTAAAAGCACATCGTCTAGTAAAATCGGCAGAACAACAAGGGGATGTTCCAGCGCTTGTTGAAGCACTATTATACAATTATTTTATTGAAGCAAAACGTATTGGTCAGGATAATGTATTAATCGATATTGCTGAGCAAGTAGGTTTGAATCGTGAAGAAGTTGCAAAGGTTCTTTCAAACGATGATTTTAAAACAGAAGTAGAGGCGGATATACAAGAAGGGCTACAACTGGGCGTACGAGGGGTACCGTTCTTTGTGTTAAATCGTAAGTACGGTATTTCTGGGGCACAACCTCAAGAAGTATTTGAAGAAACTTTACGTAAAGTTGCAGAAGAAGAAGGCTTACAACCAAGATTAAAGATGGTAGGCTCTGAAGATGGTGGAGTTTGTACCGATGATAGTTGTAAATTTTAATGCTGTTGGAGAAAGGTAAGAAATAATAGAACCGATCTGACTATTACAACATTCGGGTAAGGACCTCGAAAAGGTTGGGTTCTCTTACAGAATACTCTTGAAACACGAAGAAGCTCTGGTAAGTTCATTTCACACTCCAAGCACCTAACACATATGCTTTAATGGCTCATTACCAAAAGAGGATGGACCTTTGTTAAACGCATATTATGTGGCAAAGTTGATTGGAATGGAGACTGGGCGACTCCTTGGGGATTAGCGGCTCATCGGACGCCCCCAGGAAGCTTTGCTCTGTGCGAAAGCGAAGCGTCAGCAACAAAATGTTTTATCTGTGCGAAAGCGAAGCGTCAGCAACAACAAAGCGCCCAGTCGGAATGGAAATCAACCTTACGTTATGGTGTAAATATTTTGAATAAACCGCATTTCAGTCAAAAGTCTGAGTCTACTAGCGTTGACTTTTTCCGCGAAATTTTTTAATATACTTATATATCTTGAATTCGAGATATTAAACTTTGATTTTAAGGGAGAATTTATATAATGAATGTATTAGTAGTAAAAGCAAACAACCGTCCAGATGGTATTTCAACAAAAATGTACGACACATTTATGGAAAATGTACAAGGTGTAGATGTAACGACTTTTGACGTATTCGCAGAAGATATGCCTTATTTCGGTCAAGATCTTTTCAATGCTTTTGGTAAAGTTCAAAACGGTGAAGCGTTAACTGACATTGAATCACGTCTTTTAGCAGCAAAACAAAAAGCTATGGATGCTTTAACTGCAGCTGATGTTGTTGTATTTGCTTTCCCACTTTGGAACTTAACAATCCCAGCGAAATTACAAACTTTCATCGACTATGTATTCCAAGCTGGTTATACATTTAAATATAATGAAAACGGTCAATTAGAAGGCTTAATGGGTGACAAAAAAGTTGTGATCTTAAATGCTCGTGGTGGTTACTATTCTGCACCTGAAGCACAACCAATGGAAATGTCAGTTAACTATATCAAAAACGTTGTTGGCATGTTCGGTATGGAAATTATCGAAGAAGTTATCATTGAAGGTCATAACGCGTCACAAGATAAAGCGCAAGAAATTATTGCGAATGGCCTAGAAGCGGTTAAAAAAGTAGCTCAATCTTTACAAACTGTAAACGCATAATAAATTATTTTTTAATAAAAGTTCTCTCTAATTTGAGAGAACTTTTTTTTATTTCTTTCATAGAGGTATGGTAATGGTAAGGAGGTTTGAAATATTGGTATTATGCGCTTATTCTTGATTTACATTTAATAACATCACGTTATGTGAAATGAATATGAAATAATATTAATCCATCATTTTCTAGTAAAGTGTTTTGCTATTCGTTTAAAAATACATACAATTAGGACTATTTGTTCAGTTAATAAAGCAATTAGTATAATATAATAGAAATCGTAGGAAAATATTAGATTTATAGGGAGGTTGTTTCATGAATAAGAAATTAATGACTAAATTCTTGGCAATGTTACTTGTTCTATTCACGGTGTTACCATTTGGACTATCCGCGAATGCTGCATCAAACGATGTGACACGCGGGGATTACGTGAAAGAATTAGTAAAAAGCTTAAATGTAGAGCTAGGGGATGGTTCCAAAACTGCCTTCACTGACATCTCTAAGGAGTTAGCTCCGTATGTAGAAAAGGCAGTAGAATTGAATCTTATTAAAGGTAAAACGGCGACATTGTTTGGTCCAAATGATAAATTGACACGACAACAAGCATTTGTTATTTCTGCTCGTGGATTAGCCAAAGACAACGCCCCACTTTCTGTACTAGATAAGTTTAAAGATGCAAATCAAATTGCTACAACACATAAGCAAGATTTAGCAAATGCCGTTGCAGCAAACTTATTACAAGGCTTTGAGGATAACACAATTCGTCCTCGTGCCTATGTAACAACTGAGCAAATGCAAAGTATTATTAAACGCTTTGTAGCCGAATACAAATTATCAACATCTACAACTACAGTAGATCTTCAAATATTAGGAACAACAGATATTCATACAAACCTTGCGAATTACAATTATTTCTTAGATGCTGAATCAGCTGACGTAGGTTTAGCAAACACGGCTACATTAATTGAACAGGCTCGTACTGAGAACCCAAATACATTATTATTTGATAACGGTGATTTAATTCAAGGAACGCCACTAGGCTCTTATAAAGCATTAGAGAATCCTTTGAAGCCAGGTGAGGTTCATCCAGCTATTGCAGCACTAAATGCACTGAAATATGATGGAGGAACTTTAGGAAATCACGAGTTCAACTACGGTTTAAAGTTTTTAGATGAAGTATTAAATGATGCAAAATATCCAGTCGTAAATGCAAACACATACGACGCTAAAACAAAAAAGCGTATGTACACACCTTATGTAATTCTTAATAAAGAGGTTGTAGACAAAGCAGGTAAGAAGCACACGCTTAAAGTTGGTGTTACAGGAATTGTACCTACGAAAATTGTCGAGTGGGATGCTATTCATTTAGCAGGCAAAGTAGAAATGCAAGAACCGGTTGAAGCGGTGAAAGAAGTTGTACCAGAAATGCAAAAAGCAGGTGCAGACGTAATTGTAGTACTTTCACATTCAGGTATTGGTGAGGATACTTATGTAAAAGGTAACGAAAACGTTGGATACCAAATTTCTGAGATTAAAGGTGTCGACGCTTTAATTACAGGCCACTCTCATTTAACATTCCCAGGTGACTATAAAAATCTGAAAAATGTCGATCAAGAAAAAGGGACAATCAACGGTGTACCTACTGTAATGGCAGGAAGCTATGGTAGCTATCTTGGAGTCATTGATTTACAACTAGAACAACAAGGCTCTAAATGGGTTGTAAAGGATGGACAAGGTTCTATCCGTTCTATCAAGCAAGAAGGCCTAAAACCATCTAAAACAGTATTAAATGCAATTAAAGAAGCGCATGAAGGTACATTAAAGTATATTCGTCAGCCTGTTGGTGAGACAACTGCACCAATCCATAGCTACTTCTCAATGGTTCAAGATGATCCTTCTATTCAAATTGTGACACAAGCTCAAAAATGGTTTATTGAAAAAGAATTAAAAGGTACTGCTGATGAAAACACACCACTTCTTTCAGCTGGTGCACCTTTCAAAGCAGGCTCTCGTAATAACCCTGCAGATTACACAAACATTCCTGTAGGACCGCTTGCGATTAAAAATATGGCAGACATTTATTTTTATGATAATACTGTTGCAACGATTAAGGTAACAGGTGCACAAGCTATTGAATGGTTAGAAATGGCTGCTGGTATTTTTACAACAATTGATCCAAATCAAACGAAAGAACAAAATATTATTGACCCAGAGGCACGTTCTTACAATTTTGATGTATTAGATGGCTTAACCTATCAAATCGATGTAACATCACCAGCGAAATATGATAGTCGAGGTATTCTACTAGACGAAAAAGCAAATCGTATTAAAAACGTGGAATACAACGGTAAACCAATCGATCTAAAACAAGAATTTATCATCATTTCGAACAATTACCGCGTGGGTGGTTCTTATGGTGCCACATTTAAAAAGGCAGATGGCTCTAACTTAAGAAACTATGCTTATGAAAATCGCCAAGCTGTAATCGACTACATTATGACAAACAAAACAATTAATCCTGCTGCGGATAACAATTGGTCATTTGTACCGTTCCCAGCAAATACAAAAGTTATTTACAACTCTGCAAAGGATGCACAAAAAGTCATTCCTGCAGGCAGCAATATTGAATATTTAGGCGATACAGAAGGCGGCTTTGGTAAATATTTAATTAAGTAATAATGAAATGTTAAAAAGGAGAGTGCGTTGTTAAACGCTGCTCTCCTTTTTTTGTCGCTCAAATGCATGATAACGTGTTCCTTGAAATGTTAATAAGCCAAAGTCATCATCTGCAAGCTGTCCGTAATCACGACCATTCATTTTTAATTCTAGACGATCGCCACTTTGTACTTCAAACGTGACATAGTACGATGTATGAGCACTGGAGTTACCAGAACCCCCACTAGTATTAGACCGTTTTGTTACGACTTTAGCGGGTACTGTTAATACTGGTTCATTGTTGTTTTTCGACCATTGTAAGACACCTTTAATAATAGTAAATGCTATAAGACCGAACACGATAAAAAACATTATTGAAATAAAAGAATGTGCAAAAGAGAATTCATCAAACCCAACCATAAAAGTCCTCCGATCTACGAAATATTGTGCTTGAAGTTGTTATAAAGGATTTATTTCTAGATCCACCACAACATCAATTACATCACTAATTAAAACACCACCTGTTTTAGGAGAGTGTTATAAACTAAATTCAATCTGTGCCTTAGCATAGAATCCATGTACTTTTTGCGCCCGTGGATTTACACTGTTCCCTGTATATACTGTTGTAAATACGATAGGATTCGTCAAATCTGTATAGCAAACTTCTTACCTTCTAATTTCTTAATATATGTAGACGTAAATAAAATTTTTGGATAAATGTCCGCTATACAAGATGCACATCACGATCAAAGTTTTCCTAGCAACAGCGATTGTGAATGATATTTTTGCATCCTCCATTTGTTCAATATCTGACAAGGCTATTTCTGTAGTGTACGATTCAAATACACCATATATTTTGGATATCATCATATGTCGTACAGAAAAGCCAATAGTTGAATGACTAAAATCAAACGTTACTTTGGAAAAGCACCCTAAAACTGATCTTACACGAATGATAAATTAAACAATTCAGATATTCAATGAGTTTTTGGAAAAATGAGGGAATATTACATTGACGCGAGTTTATTTTGTGAATTTTTCAATGAAAGTCAGGTTAGTCGACATAACGTTATAAACGGTAACTTTTCTTTTACAAAGGGGATGCAACAATAGAAGTAGTCATAATAATAAAATCATGTGCATCCATATAGAAGTAAGTGGCCTATTTTTAAATAGTAAGCTACCATGGCTACTCTCTGATCGGGTGGCCATGGCTAATTTTTTATGTCATCATTTGCCTTTATATGATGTTGTGTCAAAAGGAAATGCCGAAGATGAAAACCAACTATAGTTACATTTAGTAATCAAATAATAAATAGTAAATAAATTACCTGTAGTAAATAAGTTACTTCAAATTTACTTTTTAAAAAATAATCGTTACAATAGAGTACATAAGAGGTGAAAAAAATGAGTGAGTCAAATTTATGTCCTCGTTTAGCTAAAGCAATGGATTTAATCGGAAAACGCTGGACAGGGCTGATTTTATATCAATTACTAGATGGACCACAGCGCTTTAACGAGATTGAAACTGCATTACCTGTAAGTGGCCGTTTATTATCCGAACGTTTAAAAGAGCTAGAAAAAGAAGGGCTTGTTGAAAGAAAAGTATATTCAGAGGTACCAGTGCGTGTTGAGTATTCTTTGACGGATAAAGGTTGGGCACTAGAAGGAGCAATCCGCAATATCGAATCGTGGGCAACGAGTTGGCTGTAAAAGTGTGAAGTCTATCTCGAAATTTCTGATGGATAGATAAACATTGGACATATGTAATACTAATGACCATGAATTTTCTTTATCCTATTCATCTTCTCTGCACGGAGAGTCTCGCTACTTGTTAAGGCGAGATAAAAATTACCCTTCATTTTACTTGTCAAATTAGGGTTCTAAATCCATACTAGTGTAGAGTAAGAAGGACGTTAGAAAGGAATTAGCTCTCATGACAAAAGAACAATGGGTGGCGGATTTAGCACAGAGCGTTAATCCAGCCAATATAAAGTTAGATGAATCATTACAGCAATATACTATGACAAAATTAGGCGGTAAAGCGGATGTTTTCGTTCTCGTTGAAACAGAGGAAGAGGCAGCAACAGTTATTCGCTATGCCCATAAGAATAATATACCTTTATTAATGTTAGGTAATGGATCTAATATGGTCGTTCGTGATGGCGGTCATCGAGGGATCGTTGTTACATTTTCATTTTTAGATGAGATTCGCATTAATGGTGACCTTGTTTATGCGCAAAGCGGTGCACTTATTAAGGATGTATCGAAACTGGCTGCGGCAGCATCTTTAACAGGTTTTGAATTTGCATGTGGTATCCCAGGCTCAGTTGGTGGAGCGATGGCAATGAATGCAGGTGCATATGGCGGTGAAATTAAGGATATTATTATTTCATCGAAAGTGTTAACAAAAGAAGGCGAAATTTTAATACTATCGAAAGAAGATCTTGAACTTGGTTATCGTCAAAGTATCATTGCCAAGAAGGGCTATTATGTATTATCATCCGAATTTCAGTTAGCAAAAGGTGTGCAGGAAGAAATTGATGCAAAAATTGCTGATTTAACACTTCAGCGAGAATCTAAGCAGCCATTAGAATACCCATCTGCAGGGAGCGTTTTTAAACGCCCGCCTGGTCACTTTGCTGGCAAGCTTATTCAAGATAGTGGCTTACAAGGAAAAGGCGTTGGTGATGCAGAGGTATCAACGAAGCATGCAGGCTTTATTGTTAATAAAGGTAATGCAACGGCTACTGAATATATAGCGACAATTCAAATGGTACAACGAGAAGTTAAAGAAAAGTTTGGCATCGATTTAGAAACAGAAGTAAAAATCGTTGGTGACGACTTATAGGATACTACGCCCTTCGCTAATGGTGGAGGGCGTTTTTTGAGGAGTGAAACAGAAAATGAAGTTTATATCATGGAATGTTAATGGAATTCGAGCATGTTTAGGCAAAGGGTTTTTAGATTTCTTCAATCATGTAGATGCAGATTTTTTCTGTATTCAAGAAACAAAGTGTCAGGCTGAACAAGTGGAGATTTCTCTTGAGGGATATGAGCAATATTGGAATTATGCAGAGAAGAAAGGTTATTCAGGTACAGCCATTTTTACAAAACATACCCCGCTTACAGTACGTTATGGCGTTGGTGAGGATGAATCGCAGGAAGAGGGAAGAATTATTACACTAGAGTATGAAGATTTTTACTTAGTGAATGTTTATACCCCAAATTCACAGCGTGATTTAGCGAGATTACCTCTTCGTTTAAAATGGGAGGATCGATTAGCGCTATATTTAAAAGAGCTAGATTCCAAGAAACCTATAGTTTACTGTGGGGATTTAAATGTTGCACATATGGAAATTGATTTAAAAAATGCGAAGTCTAATGTCGGTAATTCAGGTTTTACATATGAAGAACGTGAAAAAATGACGGAGCTATTGGCAAGTGGTTTTGTGGATTCATTCCGCTATATGTATCCAGATACGACAGATCACTATACATGGTGGTCTTATATGAATAAAGTACGCGAGCGCAATATTGGATGGCGTATTGACTACTTTATTGTTTCTGAAAGACTAAAGAACAAAATTAATGTGGCAAGCATTCATTCACAGGTTATGGGCAGTGATCATTGCCCAATCGAATTACAGCTTGGTCAGTAATATCTATGAAAATAAAAAGGTCAATTAAAGTAGGGCTCTTCGGCAGAATAAGTGGTTGATTTCCGTTTCGACTGAGCGCTTTGTTGTTGCTGTCGCTACGCTTTCGCACAGATAAAACAATTGTTGCTGTCGCTACGCTTTCGCACAGAGTAAAGCTTCCTAGGGGCGTCCGATGAGCCGCTTGGGTATAGTTTTTCAACAACATAAAAAATCGTATTTCTAAAAGGAAATACGATTTTTTTTTTACTGCAACGCAATAAATAATCAATTATGCCTCGGCATAATTGTGTCTGGAATCGACTTTGTGCTTAGGCCTGCACGAGGGGCGACACGATGTAGGTCATTTCGGTAATGCCACAGGACGTAGCGTTTTTACCGATGCAGGTCAGTTAGCCGTTATCGCATGGATGCGATGATTTTAGGCTAACATCCTCTGGGAACTCCTTTCCGATTCCATGACATCCGCCGGAGGCTTTGGGCCAACAGATGTTTTTTGTGCGAAAGCGTAGTGCTAACGCAGCGTCAGCAGCACCGATGTTGGTCACTCAGGCGTTTTCACAGGATGTGAAGTTCTTAGCCTGAGTTCCTCTATTCCAGCGGGGGTTTGGACACCCGCTGAAAGAAGTTAAATTTCAAACCTTTTAAAAGGATTTGAAAGCGGGTAAAAGAATATATTGCAAAAAGGGGGTTGAGATGTGAGAAAGTTTACATGGAAAAAGTGGCTACTGGCTATAGCAGGATTTTTAGCTGTAGTAGCTATTGTCGCATTTATCGGATTTACATGGTTTATGAATAAATCAAAACCAGTAATTGATGGAGAGCTTTCGCTGAGCGTGCTAGATGAAGATGTAACCGTCACAAGGGATGACAAGGGGATCCCTCATATTTTTGCAAATACGGATGCAGATTTGTATCGGGTACAAGGCTATGTTCAAGCACAAGATCGACTGTTTCAAATGGATTTGGCACGAAGACAAGCTAGTGGTCGTTTGTCGGAAATAATCGGTGAGGCAACTATTGATACTGACAAACATTTCCGAACGTTTAGCTTGCGTGATGCAGCTGAAAAATCATTATCTACCTATGATGCAGAAAGTAGACAGGTACTTGAGTGGTTTGCAGATGGCGTCAATGCTTTTATTGCACAGGCTAAGAAAAATAATACATTAAGCTATGAATTTGCATTACTAGGCTACGAACCGGAGGAATGGTCCGTTGTAGACTCTCTTACTATTGGTAAATATATGGCCTATGACTTAGGGGGTAATTGGAATACGCTTGCGTTCCGTCATTGGGCTTTACAAAACTTTGGTGAAGAAAAAGCTAAAGAATTATTTATAAAGTATCCTGAAAACGCTTCATCCATTATCAAGGCAAATAAAGAAAATCCGGTAGCCGTGGCAGGGCATTTTAAGACAGAACTGTTGCCAAATGAATTTAATGGCAGTAATAACTGGGTTGTATCGGGGAAGAAAACAAAAAACGGTACGCCAATTTTAGCAGATGATCCACATTTAGGATTGAGTACACCATCTATTTGGTATCAAATGCATCTACAATCTCCCGAGCAAAATGTGAGTGGCGTAATCTTTGCGGGTGTTCCGGGCATTATTTTAGGCCACAACGATAACATTGCATGGGGTGTAACGAATGTTGGACCTGATGTACAGGATCTATATATTGAAATACCAAATCCGAATAATCCAACACAGTTCCGCTATGATGGTAAGTGGGAGCAAGCAGAGGTGCGTAATGAACCGATTAAGGTAAAGGACGGCGAAACAGTAGATTTTGAAGTCGTTGTCACACGTCACGGCCCAATCATGACAGATTTAGCTTTTAAAGATACTGAGCCTACAGCACAATTTTCGATGCAGTGGACGGCACTGCAACCAACGACAGAACTACGTGCAGTGCTAGGTTTTAATAAGTCAAAATCCTGGAGTGAATTTGAAAAAGCATTAGAGGATTTTAAGGCACCAGCTCAAAATTTTGTTTTTGCATCAAAGGATGGCACGATTGCCTATAAAGCGAATGGTCAAATTCCGATTCGAAAACAAGGGGACGGGCAATTGCCGGTACCGGGTGATTCTAGTGACTATGGGTGGGAGAGCTTTATTCCGTGGAATGAACTTCCGACTGTAGTAAACCCAGATGAAGGCTTTATTGCAACAGCGAATAATGAAGTTATTGGGGAAGAATATCCTTATCATATAACAGATTTCTGGGCACAGCCTTATCGTTTTGAACGGATTAAGGAAGTTTTAGCGGCGAATGACTCTTTAACAGTGGAAGACATGATGAATTTACAAATGGATCAGCATAACCTATATGCTCGTGAGTTTTTACCATATTTATTAACATCAATAAAAGCACAAGATCAGGATGGGAAATATAAAGATGTTATTAAATTATTAGAGAATTGGGATATGGTAGATGCAAAGGATTCAGGGGCGCCATTAGTGTTCCATACATTAATGGAAAAGTTACAGGAAGTGTTATTTAAGGATCAGATGCCAGATGATATGTATGAATTAATGTATGGGAAATTTAATATTACAGACCAGCTTTTACGTACAGCTTATGCTGGTAAGAATAGCCTATGGATTGATGAGCAGGGTGGAGTAGATGCAACAGTTTACAAGGCGTTAGAGCTCACTGTCGCACAAATAGAAGATCAATTCGGAAAAAACGTATCGAAATGGAAATGGGGTAACTTCCATCAGCTTACCTTTGACCATACATTAGGTAAAGCTTCGCCAATTCTTGCAGCATATTTTAATGCTAAAAAGGTTCCTATTGGTGGTTCAAAGGTTACTGTTCAGGCTGCTGATAATGACTTAGCTGGAAATGTTAATCATGGAGCATCATGGCGCTTTGTTGTAGATGTTGGTGATTTAAGTTCAGCCTATCATATCGTTGGTCCTGGACAGAGTGGACATGTAAAATCTGCTTGGTATCAAGATCAAGTAATGGATTGGGCTAATGGAGATTATCATCAAACGTTTGTGAGAAAAGAAGATATTAAAGGTAAAACGTTGCGCTTAAAAGCACAATAGGATGAGAGGCTATAAGAATCTATAGGTTTTTATATTAAGACAACATGGTTTCTCAGCAAAACGAGTGGTTGATTTCCGTTTCGACTGAGCGCTTTCCTGGGGGCGTCCGATGAGCCGCTTGGGCCAACATGATGTTGGTCACGAAGGCGTTATCACAGGATGTGATGCTTTTAGCCTTCGTTCCCCTATCTGCTCGCTCCAGGGTCTCATCTGTGACGCTGATCCCCGAGGAGTCGCTAAGTCTCCACTCCAATCAACCTCTTAGCATGGCATATTTATCTCCACTTTGTTTAATATGTCACCATAATTTCATTATCACAACAACATGCAAAGTTATCACATTGAAGTGATAGCTTTTTTGCTTTTATATTTATAAGTTAACAATTTAAATAAAGTATTTTTAAATTTGTGATATAAATCATTTACATTCAAATAATCGTTTGAATATGATGGGATATTATGTTATATTGAAAACAATCAAACAAACATTTGAATGAGGTGAGGAAATGCCAAAAGAAGTATGCGAGATAACACAGGTTCATGAAGAATCGGTCATTAAGGTACAACAGCAAATGCCAGATCTATCGGGAGTAGCTAAATTTTTAAAGGCATTATCTGATGAAACAAGACTTAAAATTACGTATGCCTTAACGGTTGAAGATGAATTATGTGTTTGTGATGTTGCCTCTATAATCGGCTCGTCAGTAGCAACAGCATCGCATCATTTACGTTATTTGAAAGATAATAATTTAGCGAAGTCATATCGTAAAGGAAAGCAAATGTATTACTCTTTAGCTGATGAGCATGTGTATCAAATTGTAACGGTTGCCTACGAACATGTGAAAGAGGGGATTGCAAATGGTAGCGACACCAACTAAACAAGAATATAGGTTGCAAAACTTATCCTGTGCCAGCTGTGCAGCAAAGTTCGAAAAAAACGTGAAGGCTATTCCAGAGGTACAGGATGCACAAGTGAATTTTGGTGCTTCTAAAATAACAGTTATTGGTGATATTGATGTTGATCAACTTGAAGAAGCAGGTGCCTTCGATGGCATAAAAATATCCCAATCAACGGCAAGAACAATTGAAAAATCAACACCTTTTTATCGAAAAACAGAAAATATATTAGCTGGAATCTCTTTGTTATTCGTAGTGCTTGGATATATGTTTGGAACAATGCGTGGTGAAACGGATTCGCTAACTATTGGGATGTTTATTATCGCGATTCTAGTTGGGGGAATTGGGATTTTTAAAACAGGCTTCCTCAATCTAGCACGCTTTGAATTTGATATGAAGACGCTGATGACTATTGCAGTAATAGGTGCAGCCATTATTGGGGAATGGGAAGAAGCGGCCGTTGTTGTCTTTTTATTCGCAGTAAGTGAAGCGCTTGAGGCGTATTCAATGGATAAAGCACGTCAATCGATTCGTCAGCTAATGGATATAGCTCCACCAACAGCGACGATAAAACGTGCACATGGCGAACATTTCCATGAGATGGAGCTGCCTACTGAGGAGATTGAAATTGGTGACATTTTAATCGTTAAACCTGGTCAGAAGATTGCTATGGACGGAATAGTAATTAGTGGATTGTCAGCAGTGAATCAGGCAGCGATTACAGGCGAATCTATTCCGGTCAGTAAAACAGTCGATGACGAAGTATTTGCAGGAACTCTGAATGAAGAAGGGGCCTTAGAGGTTCGTGTGACAAAGCGAGTTGAGGACACAACAATTGCCAAGATCATTCATCTTGTTGAAGAAGCACAGGCAGAAAAAGCACCTTCGCAACAATTCGTTGATCGCTTTGCGAAATACTACACACCTGCAATTATGCTTGTTGCTTTACTTGTAGCGGTTCTACCACCTTTATTTATAGGTGATTGGCAACATTGGATTTACCAAGGATTGGCGGTCCTCGTTGTAGGGTGTCCATGTGCATTAGTCGTGTCTACACCAGTTGCTATTGTTACGGCAATCGGGAACGCTGCTAGACAAGGTGTTCTTATTAAAGGCGGTATTCATTTAGAGCAGCTTGGTCATATTGAAGCAATAGCATTTGATAAAACAGGTACACTTACAAAAGGTCAACCTGCTGTAACGGATATTTTCCCATCGCAGGAGATGTCTGAGGATTATGTTTTACAGCTAGTAGCGGCTGTTGAAAAGCAATCACAGCATCCATTAGCTAAAGCTATTTTGCAGGCATTGCATGAAAAAGATTTGACAGAGTTTATACCAACAGACTTTCAATCCGTAACAGGGAAGGGTGCCTATGCAACGGTCGACGGTCAAACAATCTATGTAGGAAGCTTAAAATGGATAGCTACATTAACGACTGTTGATGAAATGATAAAAGAACAGGTTCATAAACTTCAACAACAGGGTAAAACGGTTGTAGCAGCTGTTAGTAATGATCGGTTTATAGGGATGATTGGTATTGCTGATCAATTACGTCAAGAAAGTAAAGATGTCTTAAATAAATTAAATGGTTTAAAAGTGAAGCATAAAGTTATGCTAACAGGTGATGCAGAACCAACAGCACAGGCAATTGCAACCTCTTTAAATATGACAGATGTGAGAGCAAGTTTATTACCAGCAGAAAAATTAATGGCCATTAAAGATTTACGTGCACAGTTTGGTGCAGTGGCGATGGTAGGAGATGGTGTCAATGATGCACCTGCACTTGCCTCAGCTGATGTTGGTATTGCAATGGGAGGTGCTGGCACGGATGCAGCGCTGGAAACTGCGGATATCGCATTGATGAGCGACGATTTAACGAAACTGCCTTATACAATTGGTTTAAGTAGAAAAACATTACGTATCATTAAAGAGAACATTATATTTGCCCTAGCCCTAAAATTAGTTGCCCTGTTACTTGTTATCCCAGGTTGGCTAACATTATGGATTGCAATCTTTGCAGATATGGGTGCTACACTTCTAGTTGTGTTGAACTCATTACGATTAATCAAATCTAAGAAATGGTAAATAAGATATAATCCAGTGGAAGTGTGTAGAAAAAAAGTCATTCTGAGGAGCTAGTGATATTAATTGATATAGATGTTACTAGCGATTCTTGAAAAAAAACTTTGTTAACGCTATTATGGTTTCAGGAATAATGTAACAATTAAATATAAATGAGGCGAAGGTTTGAATATGTCAGATCCTATTTTAGTAAATGTTACAGAGGAAATTGTACGTGGTTTAGTAAGTTTTCTACTACGAGGACCGGAATATCAAACATTTTGTAAATGTGAAATCTGTGAACTTGACGCAGTGGCACTTACACTGAATGCATTGCCTAGTAAGTATGTTACATCTATGGAATCCCGAGATGAAGCATTTAAAATGATGAATACTCCTGAAAATATCGAACGAATCAATAAAGAGATTATTCATGCATTACATGTGGTAAATAAGTATCCTCGACATAAGGTGGAGCCGACTTCTATATGAAGTTGGCTTTTCACGTTTTTGAAAAACAAAATGGTCAAGGAAATCTTAGTGAATGATGTGATGCATTATATGAGGGTGATTTCCGTTCCAGGCTACTCGCTTTGTCGCTGACGCTTCGCTTTCGCGCAGATAAAACCCTTTTGCTGCCGCTACAATTTCGCACTTTAAACATTTGTTGCTGAAGTTTCGTTTTATCGTTATAAATTAGAATGTCATGCTAGAAGATACATTCTAAGTGAAGTGGTTGATTGTAGTGGAGACTGGGTGACTCCTTGGGGATTAGCGATAGAGGAACGAAGGCTAAGAGCATCACATCCTGTGATAACGCCTTCGTGACCAACATCGGTGCTGCTGACGCTGCGTTAGCACTACGCTTTCGCGCAAAAAACATCTGTTGGCCCGAGACCCTGGAGCGAGCAACGAGAGTGAAGCGGCTCATCGGACGCCCCCAGGAAGCTTTGCTCTGTGCGAAAGCGAAGCGGCAGCAATTGTTTTATCTGTGCGAAAGCGTAGCGACAGCAACAACAAAGCACCCAGTCGGAACGAAAATCACCCCCTTGCTTTGCCGAAAAGCATACTTTATTTAAAATGATACCTTAATTTCATTGACACAAATTTTCCAACTACATGGGGGCCAACGTATGAAGTTGATTCTTTTTATGTTGCACATGTATTGTTTTTCTGGCATATGTATTTTCAGTTAACTTTTAAGGCAAGCTTGTAGTAAACTAGAGAGTAAGAAAAGGAAAGAGAGGGAATAGGATATGCCAACACCTAGTATGGAGGACCATATCGAACAAATATATTTATTAATCACTAATAAAGGGTATGCTCGTGTGTCTGACATTGCTGAAGCATTATCTGTTCTTCCTTCTTCTGTTACAAAAATGGTTCAAAAATTAGATAAAGATGGTTATTTAGTTTATGAAAAATACCGTGGCCTTACATTGACACCTAAAGGAGAAAAGCTAGGGAAACGTCTTGTACAGCGCCATGAGCTTCTAGAGCAATTTTTGCGAATCATTGGTGTAGATGAAGAGCGAATTTACAATGATGTAGAAGGTATTGAACATCATTTAAGTTGGAATTCAATTGATCGAATTGCGGATCTTGTGCAGGTAATGGAAGAAAATCCGGACATCGCGAAAAAACTAGAGGCATCTAAAACACATCATAACTTTTAACTTCTATCAGCGAATGTTTTTTGTAGCGAAAGCAAAGCGACAGCTACAGATGTTTTTTGTAGCGAAAGCAAAGCGACAGCTACAGATGTTAAAGCCTTCGGCGGATAAGTTTTTTTGCGAAAATGATGGTAAGAGGGAAAGGAAGACAATATGAACGAATTAAAATCAGGTGAAGTTGTTACATTAACTGTATTAGAGCAACAAGCATCGAAATGGATCTTAACAAATGGAGTTGACGAACTGCCCTTAAATGCTTCAGAGGTGACAGAGCCACTTACAGTAGGTGACCGCCTTGAAGTATTTTTATTTGCGGATCGTCGTGGCGATTTAGCGGCTACAACAGCTATCCCATCTTTCGTACAAGGGGAATATGGCTGGGCTCGTGTTCTAAAAGTAGCCGAGCATGAAGGGGCTTTTGTAGATATCGGTACTTCACGCGAGGTGCTAGTGAGAGCTGAAGATTTACCTGCAATACAAGAGCTTTGGCCAGCACCAGGCGACCATTTATTTATGACATTGCGCACAGATCGCAATGGTGATTTATTTGGACGTTTGGCAACTGAAGAAAAAATTTTGGAATTATTTGAAGGTGCATTTGAAGACATGCACAATAAAAACATTAAGGCACGTCCATATCGTTTATTACCAGTTGGCTCATTTTTATTAGGTGTAGAAGTTCCGTACCGTATTTTTGTCCATGAATCAGAACGTAATGAAGAACCTCGTCTTGGACAAGATGTTGTTGTTCGTATTATTGATGTAAAAGATGAGGGTTCGATGAATGGTTCACTTTTACCACGTAAGCATGAGCGTATTTCAGGTGATGCGCAAAAAATATTAAATTATCTACAAGAGGTAGGGGGAAGAATGCCATTTGGCGATAAATCCTCACCTGATGAAGTTCAAGAAATGTTTAACATGAGTAAAGGTGCATTTAAACGAGCGTTAGGTACACTTATGAAAGCTGGTAAAGTGAAACAGCAGGACGGTTGGACAGAGGAAATTTAACTTCTTTCAGCACATGTTTCATGTAGCGAAAGCATAACGACAGGTACAGAAGTCTCCCACCTCTACAGTTGGTGAGAAGAATGCGGTTTTAAGTCACTTTTCAGCGGGTGTCCAAACATCAGCTGAAATAGAGGAACTCAGTCTAAGAACGCCACGTCCTGTGGCATTACCGAAATGACCGACATCGTGTCGGCCCTCGTGCAGGCCTAAGCACAAAGCCGATTCCGGACGCAATTATGTCGAGGTATAATTGATTGTAGGAGACATTCGTCTAAGATAGAATGAACGACTACTAAATAAAATTAAAGAAAATGACGAGAGCCACTTTGAAACCTTCTCGTCTTTTTTTCGTACTAATTATTGTTTACTAATGGATTGGCAAACATTATACAGGCCAAATGAGTTTTCTAACGAAAGGGGTCACACAATTTGAAAAAAACGTGGATAAAAATACTAACTGCGACTATGTTAGTGTTTGGCGTGATGGCACCAGCAACAGGTTTTGCAGCTGATAATACGCCACCTAAAGCAATTGATGAAAAATTAGGAGCACCAATCGTCGTATATGGTGCAAACTTATCTGAGGCTGAAAAAGAGTCTGTTAAAAAGTCATTAAAAGTGAACGAAGAGCCTGAAGTTGAAGAAATAACAGTATCAGGTCAAGACTTAGCTAAATATATTAAAGATAGTAATTCAAGTTCTCGTATGTATTCTTCTGCCAAAATTACGCGTAAAAATGCAGGAGAAGGTTTAGTTATTGAAATTGTTACACCATCAAATATTACACAGGTTACGTCTGAAATGTATGCAAATGCCATGCTAACTGCAGGTATTGAAGATGCAACAGTACAGGTGGCTGCACCTAAAGCAGTAACAGGTCATTCAGCGCTTGTGGGAATATACAAAGCATACGAAGTAACAACAGGTGAAAAGCTTGATACTGAGCGTACAGATGTTGCAAATGACGAACTATCAGTAGCAACTACTCTTACGCAATCAGCAGGAGTGGACGATGCCAAGGTTGCAGAGTTACTAACAGAAATCAAAAAAGAAATTGCAGAATCAAAGCCAGCAACTAAAGAAGAGGTTGAAAAGATTGTGCAAGAGCAATTAAACAAGCTTGAAATTAATTTAAGTGATAAGGACCGTCAATTGCTAGTTGATTTGATGAACAAAATTAGTAAACTAGACATTGATTTTGGTAAATGGTCTAAACAATTAGACGATATTAGCAGTACGATTAAAGAAAAATTTGGATCACTAATGGAAGATACAGGATTCTGGGGAAGTGTGAAAAATTTCTTTGTTAATTTAAAGGATACAATCGCATCATGGTTTAGTTAATTCATAGAAAAGAATCTGCAACACTCTCTCCCGATTACTAGAGAAAGTGGCAGATTCTTTTATTTTTCAGGGATGAGACTTTTTTAAAGTGTTATCCGCCAGCTTTGTAAAAATATAAAAAGCTATGTTACTATGATAAAAAGGAGTGGTGAGAAATGGAATTTCAATTACAACAGCTAGCGGAACAAAAGTATGCTTTTGTTTATGAGCAAGAAGGGGAAAGATTAGCGGAAATTACATGGCAGCAAAAGGGTCAAGTAATGGTAATGGATCACACATATGTATCAGATAAGCTCCGTGGCCAAGGTGTGGCCAAAAAATTGTTGGATCATGCCGCAACTTATGCACGTGAGCAAGGTTATAAAATGGAAGCGGTTTGCTCGTATGTAGTTGCAGCATTTGAAAAATCTAATGCTTACGATGATGTAAAACAATAAAGTAAAACTTTAATCAGTGGGGGATTTTTTATCCCCACTGATTATTAGTCTTCACCAATCGGGCGTTTACGGGCAGTTTTAATCCCACCTTACTTCTTTAATTTTGCTAATTATATGGTGAAACCTACTGCCTTTTAACTTCTTTCAGTAAATGTTTTTGTAAAACATTTACTGAAAGAAGTTAAAGCCTCCGGAGGATGTCACAGAATCGGAAAGGAGTTCACATAGGATGTTAGCCTAAAGTCAGCGCATCCATGCGATAACGACTAACTGACCTGCATTGTGCCGCTGCCGCTACGCTTTCGCGCAAAAAACATCTGTTGCTGCCGCTACGTTAGCACTGCGCTTTCGCACAAAAAACATCTGTTGCTGCCGCTACGTTAGCACTGCGCTTTCGCACAAAAAACATCTGTTGCTGCCGCTACGTTAGCACTACGCTTTCGCACAAAAAACATTTGCAGGTCTAAGCACAAAGCCGATTCCGGAGGCATAATTGAATTTTTGTAAATCATCCGTGCCGCTCCTTACAGTAAAATACTATAAATTAGTATTGTTAAGATGCCTGCTCCACCTACTAATGAAGCCATGTCTACCCAATCATATAATGAATCTAGATCTTTCATGATAATCACCCTCCTATTATTAGTATTAATTCATTAATTCCCTTTACTTGTCCTTTATAATCATAAAAAGTTATAAAAATATTGTGATATATGAAAAAAATTTTACCATAAAATTTTGTAGAAGTATGATTAGCTATGTCTATAAAAATATAGGCGTACTAGGAAATATCTTTATATAATGGAAGCAAAGGGGAATAAATGACTACTCTCTTTTTATATATGCTGTAATGTATATAAAAATTATGTTTAGTCCTCAAAAAATAGGGAAAAGATATAATATAGAGCCAGTTTCTATATTTTTGGGAGGGATTTATAATGGCAAAACGTAAAGGATCAGGTGTTGTGCTAGTAGGGTTAACTTTAGCAGCATCTTATTTAAGTAAAAAAGAAAACCGTGATAAAGCATTAAGTATGCTTAATAGTGCAAAATCTAAATTAACATCTTATTTGAATACAACGAATATGGAGATGCACGAAAACATTACAAAGCGTATATCTACTGAAGTGGCGACAGAAGCCGGAACATCTCCAACAAAAATAGCTTCAAATGAAATGGTTGCTGAAGGTGGAGGGCATACAGGTATCAATTATTTCAATGGAGAAATTCAGGAACAAGAGAAATAACAACAAAACCTTCTCATTTTACGTGAGAAGGTTTTGTTTGTGTACATATGATGATCGTTGCAAATACTAATAATACTATTCCGGTAAATATAAAGCCGCTGACAATACCTAGTGAGAGCCATCCGAGCAGTGAAGAACCTAAGACAACTCCTAGTGAGAAGAAGGCATAAAAATATCCATAGGCTTTTCCACGGATTTCAGCAGTCGTGGAGTCTATTAAAAGGGAATTTACTGATGGGAATAAGAAGCCAAACCCGATACCGTAGCAGGACATTGCAATATAAAGTAATGTACTTGAATCCGCCTGACTTATTAATAATTGGCTGATCCCCATTAAACCTATACCAAATGATAATGTTTTAATTGGGGCAACCTTATCGAAAATACGGTTAGTCGGTAAAATAAACACGAGTACAGCAATAAATCCAAATGTACTCATCAAAGTCCCGCTTAAACGTGAATCAAAGCCTAAAGATTGTACTTTTAGAGGAAGGAGATAGGCAATAACCCCTTGAGAAAACATTAAAAAGAATGCACTAGTGAAGGCTTTTAATGCACCTATATTTTTAAAAAGTACATAAAAAGGAATGTTTGCAGTCGGAGCAGACTTTTCTTTTTTTACTTGATTTGATTTTAGCAAAAAGAAGGAAAGTATCCCCAATGAGAGCATAAAGCCTGCTGTTATATTAAAAACGAATGGTACGCTAGTACGACTCGCTAAAATTCCACTAAATGCAGGGCCAATTATTGCGGCGATGCCAACAAACGCTCCAGAGATAGCACTACCCTTACCTCTTTTTTCTTGCTCAGTTGCATTTGCTAAAAATGTGAAAGCAGCGGGAACGATAAAGCCCGCAACCAATCCATGTACAAAGCGGACTACTAATAGAACAATAGGATCTTCTACTAAATTATAAAGTGAAAGTGAAAGACCTGTTGTTAAAAGACCTAGGATTAAAATAATGAATGGTCCCTTACGATCTGTTAATAAACCAGAGATAATATTACCAAATGTATTGGAAAGGGAATACATACCTACTGCTAGGCCGGTAATGAAGGCTGATGCCCCTAAGGATTCAGCATATGTACTCATGACAGGAAGTTGGGTAAATAAGTCGAAAAATGAAAAGAATATAATCAAATAGATAAGCTTCTTCATAGTTCCTCCAATAGAAAATTGTATAAGTGAGAATGAATATCACTCTTAGTATACCATTTTCAATAAAAAAGAACGCCCCATAAGTTTTTTGACTTAATGAGGCGTTCCTGAATTATGAAAATTAAGCTTTAGCAACTTCTTTTTTCATTGTTTTGTTTTTAGCAAGATTTACGTGCCAAGAAAGTGCTTCCTCTAAAATATGAGGTGTTTGATGGCCGCCAGTTGCTTCTAGAGCACGGTTATAGTAATCCCAAAGTTGTTCTTTGTAATCTGGGTGTGCACAGTTTTCGATAATTAATGGCACACGCTCTTGTGGTGCAAGACCACGTAAGTCAGCAATACCTTGCTCAGTTACGATTACATCGACATCATGTTCAGTGTGGTCTACGTGAGAAACCATAGGCACGATTGAAGAGATAGCGCCGCCTTTTGCGTATGATTTAGTTACGAAAATACCTAGACGTGCGTTACGTGCAAAGTCACCTGAACCACCGATACCGTTCATCATACGAGTACCAGATACGTGTGTTGAGTTTACGTTTCCATAGATATCTAATTCAAGAGCAGTGTTGATTGAGATTAGGCCCAAACGACGGATAAGCTCTGGGTGGTTAGAAATTTCTTGTGGACGTAAGCAAATTTTATCAGCATATTTCTCTAGGTTGCCGTAAACTTTTTTCTGTAATTCTTCAGTCAGTGTAATTGAAGTAGCTGCTGCAAATTTAACTTTACCAGCATCAATTAAGTTGAATACAGCATCTTGAAGTACTTCAGAAGCAACAACTAAATCTTCAAATTCTGAATTTGCGAAGCCGTCAAGTACAGCGTTTGCAACAGAACCTACACCAGATTGTAATGGCATTAATTGTTTTGTTAAGCGACCAGCTTTAATTTCATCGCTGAAGAAGTCTAATAAAATGTTCGCCATTTTTTGTGTTTCTTCATCTGGTGGAACGATTAATGAAGGAGCATCTGGCTCTTCAGAAATAACAATCGCTTTAATTTTAGCTGGATCTACTTTAATACCGATGTCACCAATGCGTTGCATAGCATCAGTCATTGGGATTGCTTCACGTTGACCTTGTTCACCTGGAACATAGATATCATGGATACCTACTAACGCTTCTGGGTGAGAGATATTTAATTCGATAATAATATTCTCAGCGTATTCAGCGAAGACTGGTGAGTTACCAACAGAGTTTGTTGGGATAATAAATCCATCTTCTGTAATAGCAACAGCTTCAAGGATTAAATATTTAATTGGTCCAATAATTCCTTGACGAACTAATTCAGCATTATGCGAAAGATGAGCGTCTACATATAGGACATCACCAGAGTTAATTAAATTACGGATCGTTGCATCCCCTTGGAATGGTCCACGTTTGCGGATAACACCAGCATCAGCTAAGTATTTATCTACTTCAGGTCCTAAAGAAGCCCCTGTATATACATCAATTTTAAATTTTTCGTTTTTAGCGCGCTCTACTAAAGCCATAGGAACAACTTTCGCGTCCCCCGCACGAGTGAATCCACTCATACCAACTACATCACCGTCAGAAATCAGTGCTGCAGCTTCTTCAGCAGTAACAATTTTACTTTCAAGTTCTTTTAAGCCTAGGCGTTTTTGAACAATTGCATCCATTAAAAAATCCTCCCCTAAAAAGTTTGATGGAAACCGATTACAAAACTAGAAAAAACGTGTAAGAATTTTCTGTTTATTTAGTTGTAGTATGACACCAACCATTTGAATAATACTATCACCAAATTGTCACAATTACTTTAGAAATAGCATTAAATTGAGTAAAAAGAGGAAAAATGAGCATAAAAACGAATTTTCGACAGAGAAAACGTTTTAATGTAGAGCTACAAAGGAAATTTTCTAAAAATAAAAGATTAAATAACATAATGGGGGGTGATTTTCGTTCCAACTGTGCGCTTTGCCGCTGACGCTTCGCTTTCGCACAGATAAAACAATTGTAGCTGCCGCTTTGCTTTCGCTACAGAAAACATTTGCCGCTGACGCTTCGCTTTCGCGCAGAGCAGAGCTTCCTGGGTGCGTCTGATGAGCTTTAACGTGTCATCCTAAACTGTTGGTGATGTGCAGTAAGAAAAAAGTACAGCGAACAATAAAAATGCTCGCTGTACTTATAAAAGATTAGAAACCTAAAGAACGACGGAAGTAACTTGCGTAGCGTTGGCTAACTGGAATGCGAGTACCGTCTTTCATAATTAATAAAAACGTTGAATGAGAATCTGGTTGAATTTCATCAATGTAGTCAATGTTAACGATATAAGAGCGGTGACAACGTATAAATGAGTCAGGTGCTAAAAATAGCTCAAGATCACTTAGATTTAAGCGGTGATAACCTTCACGACTCATTGTTTTAACAAATGTTTTTCGAAGCTGTGTTTCAAGATAAATAACTTGATCATGTTTGATTGGGTACCAGCAGTCATCAATTTTAATAGTAATATAGTTCGTTAAAAATGCTGATGGCTTTTGTGGGAAGATTGCAGTGATAGCACCCGTAGTTTCGCCTTCCTCCATTAAAGGAATACTCATGCCATAATATGCTACTCCAAATACATCAGGCTCAATGTAAGAACTAATCTTTTGCCCGTAGTTTAACGCTTTATGAGCCGCTGAACCTTCTTTAATTGGGTCGCCAGGTTTGATTTTTAAATCAACTTTTTTGCTTGCTTGGTAGTACAAGTATTCGTTTGTATCGGAGATTGCAATGGAAGTATTCTCAGGGAAGAACTCCTTAATAATCTCCATAATTTCTTCTATTTGTTTTGGATCCACTATAAACACCTCGTCTAAACTTTTAAAAATAGTATTATCATCTATTTTACTACATATTCGTATAAATTATATAGAGAAGATTTCGGAATAAAAAAGAGAAATGTCGATTGATGAAAAATATAGGTGCGAAATGCCATTACATAATTTGTAACAAATTTTAAATAATTACTAATTCAATTTGATATATATATGGTAAAATTTAATTGTGCGAAATAAGTTTACGAGGTTTCAACTGTGTATATATGATAAATTAGAACTAGTGTGAAAGACAAAATGTGGTTGAAAGGAAATCGCAGAATATGGTAAAATTCACTGTATAGTCTAATTTTTTTTGTAACGGGTGGTATAGTTGGGTTATTTTTTTAGTTATATTCATTATATAATATGTGAAATATGACTCAATTCGTACAATTAATAAGGAAATACTATTTTCTTATTTTGAAATAAGTAGATTGGTGTCAAGAATTGTAAAAGCAATTCGTGCAATCTGAGGAAAGATGGGGAAGATTATGCAACTACATCAACATTCTATGTCAGAAACGATATCCAAAAGATACTTTCAGGAAATCGATAGTATTAACCAATACATCGGTGTAGAAGAATTTTTTAATATTGAGTCGAAATTAATATTTGAAATTTACCATTTAGAATCTGCGAAGGCTAAGAAATCTTTGCATAAATTAATTGATATTCTTTCAATACGTTTTGGCAAACAAGTCATTAAAATTGTTCGAAGTTATTTTTCTGTTTTGTCGTCAATTGTTGCACGTAAATTGCTAGACAATCAAGTTCCTTCGAAAAAGGCTTTTGCTTTTAACATTGCTTGTAATGATATGATTGAAAATCAAATGAAAGATGCGGAATTTTTACAATTCGCGGATGATTTAATTGATTTTTTTGTCTACTTTATCGCAGATCGCAAGCAACCGACTTTCCGTCACCAGACCGTTAATAAAGTAATAATGTATATAAATGATGAATTGGAAAATGACTTAACAGTGGAAAGCATCGCAAATAATTTTCATATAAGTACTAGTCACTTATCACGTATTTTTAGAGAGCATGTTGGTATTACGCTAGTTGAATATCTAAATGTTCGTCGAGTAGAAGAGTCACAGTACTACCTTAGACATACTAATAAAAGTATAACTTCTATTTCAGATCAATTCCATTTTTGTAATCAAAGCTATTTTACCCGCATCTTTAAAAAATATACGGGGGTAACGCCCAAACATTTCCGAGACGAGCTACATCATGAGTTTTATCGTTTTGAGATGGCGGAATCGGAGCTTCAAAACGTTTAAAGTCATAAGAAGATTAATAAATAGATGCGACGTCTTAGCGATGCTATAGCTCGCATCTTTTTTTATGCTATCAATGACAATGGAATTAGTAGCACTTGCTATTTGATAAAAATAGGACCTATAATGTATACTTCATTTTAGTTGATAAATAATAGTAGGTGGAAAAATGAAAAATTTGAAGCTATTCTCAATGCTTGGACTTGTCGTTTTTGTTCTTAGTGGCTGTCAAGCTGTGCAAAACAAAGAAGGTTTTTTCTATAGTATCTTTGTAAAACCTATGGAATTTTTATTGGAATTTTTCGGTAATACTATTTTTTTAGGTAGCTATGGTTTAGCAATCATCGCTATTACGGTTCTTATTCGTTTAATTTTAATGCCGATTATGTTAAAAAATTATCGTTCGCAACAAAAGATGAAAACGAAAATGGATGCGTTTAAGCCTGAAATGGAAGCTGTTCAGAAAAAGATGAAGGAAGCAAAGACAAAAGAAGAGCAAACGCAGTATCAACAAGAAATGATGGCATTATATCAAAAACATGGTATCAATCCACTCAACATGGGCTGTTTACCAATGTTAATTCAAATGCCAATTATCATGGGTCTTTATTTCTCTATTTTATATTCTACAGATGTGAAAGCACATGATTTTTTATGGTTTAAATTAGGTTCACCTGATATTGCTATGACAATTGTCGCTGGTCTTGTTTATTTAGTTCAAGCACGTGTATCATTATGGACAGTACCAGAGCAACAAAAAGCACAAATGAAAATGTTTATTTATATTTCACCAATTATGATTGTCTTTATCTCGATGTCATCTATGGCGGCCCTACCACTTTATTGGTCAGTCAGCGGTGCATTATTGATTATTCAAACATATATCGGTAGAAAATTCTATTCGGAACATCCGGAAAAAATAAACTCATAAAATAATTTTGTCGAGGCGCCTATGTAGCCTCGATTTTTTTTAGGAGGACAGTAAGATGAATATAAAGTGGCTATCATCGATTCTAGTCGCGATTTTTAGTATTGCGGCTATCGTATTTATTATCATGGGTAACTTTAACTTTGCGGTATTTGCAATGACGATTATGTTTGCTGTATCGAATGGATTTAGGGCGAAAAGTTTCAAAGAGCAAGGTTATATAAAAGAAGCAAAATGGATGAAGTACATGGCAATCTTTTTCTCAATTGCTTCTCTAGTAGTGTTTATTATTATTCTCACAGACTAACAGATTAATTTTAAAATCATTGGTGAAAATCTACACCCTAAATTGTGAACAGTGCTAAAATGAGACTATACCAATATAGTACAAAATAGTATCGGTACTTACTAGGACTGTTCTTTCTAAATTCTTTGAAAGAGGATACTTACCATGTAGTACTGGATAACTTAAAAGGGGTAAAAAATAGTGAAAAAGAAACGTTTACCACTCATTCTGGGTGCTTTAATCTCAGTGGTGCTTATTGTATCTATTTTCGTAGTGTATAACTATAAAAATAAACAGATAAGTAATGCATCAGATGAACAGGACCAACAAACAGCAGAACCGACTAAAAAAGATTCACCAGTAAAAGAAGAGCCGAAAAAGACAGCGGATAATCCTGTGAAGCCTGAGCAGAAGCTAGATGAAAATGGCTATGTACCAAATCAAACATTACCAACTGAGCCGACATATATTAAAGGGATTTTATTAGCGAATAAAATATATCCGCTACCATCTACCTTTGCGCCTGAAGAAAGTCCTGAGGCACGTCAAGCTCTAAATAAAATGTTTGCTGCAGCAAAACAACAAGGTTTTGATCTAGTAGCTTTTAGCGGCTATCGATCTTTTGACTATCAAACAACATTATATAATAACTATGTTAACCGTGATGGGCAAGCTGCCGCTGATCGCTATAGTGCTCGCCCGGGTTATTCTGAGCATCAAACCGGTTTGGCCTTTGATATAGGGGAGCGCGGTAAAGATAAATTATGGCTAACTGAAGAATTTGGTGAAACACCAGCAGGCCAATGGTTATTTACACATGCTCAAGACTACGGCTTTATTTTACGATTCCCCCAAAATAAAGAAGACATCACAGGTTATATGTATGAGTCATGGCATTACCGTTATGTTGGTGTAGATATAGCAAAAGATATTAAAAAACAAAATAGTACGCTAGAAGAATATTTAGGTGTGAAATAAAAAAAGGGAAGAGAGTTGTTCGTAACGAACTAGCTCTCTTCCTTTTCTGCATTCTACAAGATAGGTGTTAATAAGCGTGAAATGGATTCTTTAAATTTAATTAGTGTGGAACGATTTTTGTACATTTCCCAAGTTAATTCAGTGCAATCAAAAATATCCTTTTCAAACACCTCAGCAAGCTGATGTGAAATCGTTGAGTCATAAATAAAGGCATTTACTTCAAAATTTAAACTGAAACTTCGTACGTCAAGGTTTGCAGTTCCGACTGTAGATGCTTCATCGTCAATAATAATTGCTTTAGCATGAATAAAGCCCTTTTCATAAATATAAACTTTTGCTCCTGCACGCAATAATTGTCCTACGTATGAGTATGTAGCCCAATAAACAAACATATGGTCAGGCTTATTTGGAATCATGATCCTTACATCAATACCTGAAAGCGTTGCAATTTTAATAGCTTCTAAAAAACTAGCATCTGGTATGAAATATGGCGTTTGGATATATATATATTTTTTTGCCATATTGATAAGCTTTAAATAACCAATTTTAATTTGTTCCCATTCAGAGTCAGGGCCGCTAGACACGATTTGTAAGCCCACATCACCTTTTTTCGGAATAGCAGGGAAGTAACGGTCCGAATAACCCATTTTCTGTTGTGCGCAAGCTTGATTCCAATCAAGTAAGAAGCGTGTCTGTAATGGATGTACGGCACTACCCTCAATACGTAAATGTGTATCTCGCCAATAGCCAAATTTCTTTTGTAGACCAAGGTACTCATCCCCGACATTAAAGCCCCCGATGTAACCAATACGGCCATCAATCACAACAATTTTCCGGTGATTTCTAAAATTTAAACGAGGGTTTATAAGTGGAAAAATAGATGGGAAAAATACTTCGATTTCACCGCCTGCATTAAGCAATTCCTTGAAATGGCGCTTTTTAACGTTGCGTGAGCCCATTTCATCATATAAGATTCTTACCTTAACCCCTTGCTTTGCTTTTTTTATAAGTTTATCAATAATGCGTGTACCTAAGTTATCTAGACGGAAAATATAATATTGAATGTGAATATGATCTTTTGCTACCTCAATATCTTTCAGAAGTTGCTCAAATTTATTTGCACCATTATCAAAAATATCAATGTGGTTGTCCTGCGTTAATACTGCATTATTTGTCTTAAGATGCATATAAATCATTTCTTTATAATTTTCCGCATTTTCTATACGAAACTCGAACGTATTATCTCGGATCGCTTCTGTCTGATAGCTAATGAGGTTATCGATACCAATATCCTTGCGTCCTTCCCAACGGAATAAATGCTTTCTCCGTAATTGTCGTCCAAATAGCAAGTATAAAATAAACCCACCTAATGGAATGAAAAATAGTACGAGAATCCATGCCCATGTAGAAGTGGCATCTTTACGCTCTAAAAAAATTATGACCATTGCTGCTAAAATATTGACAAACATAATTAACGATACTAGATATCCAAAGTCTGTAAAAATACTCATTCCTACACCTGCCTTTACTATATTTTCGCAATATATCTAGTATAGCTTACTTTATATGTGGAAAGAAGATAAGAAATTTGTTAGTAAGCATGGAAAAGGATTACCTCCAAAACAAGAACGAGGTAATCCAAAATCAACTTTGCCTTGTTGTATTGTAATGGTTGTATCTTTGCTTTCGCAACCGAAAACATTGTTGCTGACGCTTTGCTTTCGCACAGACAGACATTGTTGCTGACGCTTCGCTTTCGCACAGAAGATAAATAATTAGTAATGCTCCCATTGGAATAAAATATCGGAAAAATCTTTTTGCAGAAGCTTTTCTTGGTTAATGAAGAATTTCCCAACGCCGCTATCAGCCCACATAATACCGATTTCATCATTAGAGTCGATTTGGAGTAATAATACATCATATCGTTTAAGAAGTTGTGATTCATGACGGATATCTTCCTCTAAAAAATAAGCATAACCACCAATTTTAGCTCCAGCCCCTAAGAAGTGTTGTAGATAAATCTCTCGTAAATCAACATCCTCTGATGAAGGAATTAAGTTCGGTAAATAATGTATAGCTCGATAATCTAAAGCAGAAACAGGTTCTTGGATCGGTTGAAACTGTAATGCTAATTCCTGACGAATAGGGAACTGATCGTTTGCTATTTGTGCTAAAGACTCCTGTCTAGGGGGTGTTGCTTCAAAATTTACGGTAGGATAAAAACGTATTTTATAAAATTGCTGGAAAATATCCTCATGATAATGATCAGCATTTACAAAAATAGTAGATGAAATAAAAAATTGCAGAATACCCTGAGATGGGAAATCCTTTAGTGGTGGCATTTCTGCAAAATTAATTTGAGCTAATAGCCGCATAGGCTCGCCTGTAATATCTTTCGGATATGTCTGGTAATACGGTAAATATGGTTCTCCAGCAAATTTACTTTCCGTTAACGTAGTTGAACGCTTATAAGGTGTGATAATCATTGCTGAAAGTAGTGTATCTTCAATTTCAAAACGAAACAATTCTAGCTCTTTTGGAAGTAAAAGATTTGTTGTTTTGTTCATGCAGAGCCCTCCGATATTCCGCTTTAAGGAGTCCAATTCCTTGACGTGTTTTCCATACTTAGAATTACTAGTAAGTTACGGCTTTTTATCAACAAATTATTCAAGTCGTAAAGATTTATTTGATGCTTTAAAAATAAATATTAAACTTATTGAAACGAGGGCTATTGCTGCTGACGTATAGTAGCCTAAACTAGATTGCATTGTAAATAGCCAAGTGAAGAATAGTGGACCCAGAATGCGTCCTAGGTTATCCATTGAATAGGAAAGACCTGCAGCAGTCCCATATTGACCACCAGATTCTTTAGTTGAAAGGGATACGACGCATGTTCTTGCGAGTGCATTTCCTGCTGTAAAAACACAAAGGGCAAAACCTGCGATCAATAAGTTAGCTGTTAAAGTGAATAAAAGCATACCCATTGCTGTGACAATTTGTGCACCTATTAACCAAGTTGTCTCGCTTCCATTTTTAATTCGTCTAACAATACCGCCTTGAATAGCTGCATCTACAAAGCCACTAAACATAAACAAATAACCAATTTGTAATGGTGTAATTTGAATTCGATCAATTTGGAACAACTGGAACGTCGCTTCCACTCCTGCCAGCATAAAAGTCACTAAAAATGAGAACATAAATAAATAACGCACACGGTACTGCAGCATTTTTGTAGCACCCTTTGGCACAAGTGCACGTTTATTTGTATCTTTTCGTTTTGTAGGTTCTTTTAAAACGAAACTTGCATAAATAAATAATAGTGCAATTAGTGCTGCTGAAGCGATAAAGGGTAGTTGCAAGCTATAGTGTCCGAGCATACCACCAATTGCTGGACCAAAAATAAAACCGAGCCCGATGGACATGCCCATGAGACCCATATATTTATTGCGATCCTCCTCACTCGACATATCTCCTACAAAGCCTGTTACAGCTGTATATAGTGCTCCCGAGAATAAACCACCCACAACACGTGAGATGTACAACATTACTAAATTATTAATAAATAAAGAGAAAATAACAAAGCTTAAGCTAAAACCTACAAGACCTATTAATATAAGTTGCTTACGACCTACCTTATCGGACAGCATACCCCAAAGTGGTGCGGTGAAAAAACTGGCGAGCGAGTACACTGTAAGTAAGCCACCTACATGTATATTATCCCAGTTTTGCTGAACTATAACCTCAGGTAGGACAGGTATTATAATTCCAAATCCTAGGTAGACGAGGAATTGGACAGACATTAATAATAAAATTGCCTTTTTCATACAGTACCCTACTTTCATACAATATTTTAGTATGTATATTCTACCTCTCTTGTTATTGCTATTACAAGAAAACGGAAGATAAAACATATTAAGTGGTTAATTCCCATTATCAAAAGTAGGGGATGACATTTGTTGAAATGCATGCCATGTATAAAAGTGATTAGAGTGAAGGCATGACGAGCTCTCAGGGACAGTGCAGTAGAGAAAAGAGGTTAAAACGATGTATAAAAAACTGCAGACTGTTAACAATGGAATTATATTAATGCTTAAAATTAATGAAGATTTTTAAAGTAACTAAATGGACTCATTCCATTTTTAATTTTTGTATCGATTGTCGTATAGTGTATTAAATTATCACTGAGGTATACTACTAGAGGGTATATCGATATTTTAATTTTTCATGTTTAATTTTTGCTATTTAGTGGTAAATGAAGAAAAAATGGTTCGTCACCATAACGTGTGGTTGATTTCCGTTCCGACTGGGCGCTTTGTTGTTGCTGCCGCTACGCTTTCGCACAGATAAAACAATTGTTGCTGTCGCTACGCTTTCGCACAGAGCAAAGCTTCTGGGGGCGTCCAATCCTAAGGAGTCGGCCAGTCGTAACGAAGATCAACTTATATACATGGGATATGTTTTAATAAAATAACATCCTACGTTTTGATGAAAAGCCGTAAATAGTTAAGCGAAGGAAAAATTTACATTGTAACAAAAATGAAAAATTTTAAAGCGAAGTTAAATGGTATGATAGAAAGAGATTAACTCGTCAGACATCATACGCTTGCAAAAACGAAACTTTTTTGGAAATAAAACGTTATATAAATTCGAGGAAAGATTGAGGTGGAATGTATGAAAAAAGAAGTAGATTTGAAAAAGATTGTTTCGAATTTATCTAAGTTGGGTGTAACAGCCACTGTAACAAAGTCTCGACTTGAACTTTTAAAAGTGCTCACACCACCAACGCAAACACCGCAAGTTCAAGCTTAACTCGTTTTGCAAATAAAAATGGGTAGTCTCTGTAATTGAGACTACCCATTTTTTATATCCATAATTAATCATCATCATCATGAGTGGTAAACATGTAAGTTCGGTAGTGGAAACGCATACTGAAAACAAGACCGAGGGCTAGAGCGTTCCCCATCAATGAACTTCCTCCATAACTGATAAACGGTAGGGGAATACCTGTAATAGGTAATAACTGAATAGTCATACCGATATTTTCAAATACGTGGAATGTAATCATTGCAATAATACCAGCACATACATAAGTTGAGTATGGATCTTTCAATAATAGTGTAGTTTTTGTTAAATGATAGATTAATAAAAAGAAAATACAAATAACGATACTAGCACCAATAAAACCCCATTCTTCTCCGATAACTGTAAAAATAAAATCGGTATGATTTTCGGCAACGTAAACTTCACGACTACGGAAACCTTTACCGAAAATTTCACCTGAACCAATGGCGTTTAGGGAAGTAATTAAATGGTATCCATCACTAGAAGAATATGAATATGGATCTAACCAAGAATAGATTCGAGCAAATTGATATGGTTTAAAGCCGAATGTTTTCTCTAAAAAACCCTGCATATAGAGTGCCATCCATAAAAGAGAACCACCTACTATAGCGCCACCTAGAAAAGTTGGTAAAATAATTTTCCATGATATACCTGCTACAATGACAACGGCAGCTGTAATGGCAAAGAACACTAATGCTGAACCAAGGTCAGGCTGCTGCATAATAAGAGCTAAAGGTAGTAACAGTGTAACAGCGATTTTACCTAGCAATATAAAGTCTGTTTTTAATGATCTAAAAGAATAGACTTCGTTGTGCTTACTAATAAGTCGAGCAAGTGCTAAAATGTAAAAGGTTTTCATAAACTCAGAAGGTTGAATATTTCCAAGAGGTGTATGATACCAGCTTTTTGCACCATTAATTTTTGCACCGATTTGTCCTGTTCCTTCTGGCATGAAGATAAGTAGTACTAATAATACGATGCCTGCCCCGTACATATACCAAGACATTTTTTTATATTGGTCAGGTTCGAAAAACATAACTATTCCAATAATTACTGAGCAAATGACGTACCATCGCAATTGTAAAGGAACATAGTTAACACCATACTGACCTGATGTTTGAGCCGACGCGATGGCTAACAAACTTATGACTAGGAAGGTTAAAAGTATAAAAGCGAGCGTCCAGTCAAAACGATTCGCGAAATTTCGTTTATTTTCCATACAAGCCACCTATATTAAAATAGTATCTCTTAATGAGTAAATTTGATTTAAATTAATTCCAATTCAATATACTACCAAATATATTTAAAAAGTGCATCCTCAAGAGGCAAATATCAAACCGAAGTGAGCGTGTGAACAAGGGGGCTCAATACTTGCTTTTGATTTAGAATCCTCTCAGATATTTGTAAGAAATGAATAGAATTATATTCTTTCTAAATGTGCTCATTCCGAGTAGTTAAAAAACATATATGCAATAGCATCTTTAACATTCATATTATACCGTAAAAAACACTTTTACGCCTGTGAATATTGTTATGACGATTATTAGCATTAAATGTTTCAAAAATTCCTGTTTAGTTTTATAATGTAGTGAAGAATGGGGTGATGGTTGTGGGTAAAAAATTGAAGTCAGCTGAAGATTTTATGTTTCATATTTATGTTCATATGAATGAGGTCGATAAATTTGTTGTTTTTAGCGGGCTTAAATTCTCGCAATTTGTGGCTGCACTTGAACCACTTCATCACTTACTGTTATTGAAACATTCCTATGAAGATGGTTCCTTTAATATGCATACACAGTTGGATTATATACCAGAAGAGGAAGTACCTCAGTTTGTAAAAAAATCTACCGAATCCAAAGAATTATGTTGGATAGACTTTATGGATGAGAAGAGGCTAGACCAACTAACACCGATGGAACAAGGGGAATTACTTTACATAAGTCATAAAAAGGAACCGATTACTTCGCCATTTTTTAATAAATTACAAAATCGATTTGTCTACTATTCTTCAGATTTAGAGAAAATGACTAAAATTTATTTTCGCCATTTAAGTGATTCAGATTTACTCATAGCTAATGTTTTGAACGGTTTGATTCGTGAAAAGGAACGTAGCACTGGTTTTTGGCGAAGGAAGGTGAATTCGAGTATTCCTGCTATTTCACCGGAATTTTTGCGTGCCTATCGTTCATTTGCTAAAGATGGGGCACTGTTATCATTGTATCGAATTGAAAAGCCTAAAGTAGCTTATGGTCTCGAAATTCGCAATCTGTCAGAGTATTCCTTCCCTGATGAGGTGTGGGATGATTTAAAAAATACAATTTTGAAAAATGAGCACGATGAATTGATTTATATTATTTAACCGTTCATTTGTACGTAGAATGAATATACACTAAATCTCACCGTCAAAATTACGGTGAGATTTTTATCGTCATTCAGTAATTGTTTTAATGTTTGTAACGAAAGTAAAGAGTCAGCTACAAATGTTTTGTGTAGCGAAAGCAAAACGACAGCTACAAATGTTTTATGTAGCGAAAGCAAAGCGACAGCTACAATTACGGCAAGGCGAAATTGATGTCATTTATCAAGACGTTTCATGATAAACTAATAGTACACAAGAAGTATGTGGAGGGCACAAAAATGAAAAAAAGAATCGGTTTATTATACGGTGGAAAGTCAGCAGAGCATGAGGTGTCATTATCGACAGCACGTGCGGTCACGGGAGCTTTGAATTTCGAGGAGTATGAAGTATATCCGATTTTCATTACCCTTGAAGGAGAATGGCGCCGCGGTGAGCGTCTAAAAAAACCTGCAAGTACAATTGAAGAATTACAATTTGGTGGTAATGCCACTATTTTAGAAAATAATATTACAGATTTTTTAATTGATAAAGATGGTAAATCTGTACAATTCGATGCAATTTTCCCATTACTTCATGGTACTAATGGTGAAGATGGAACTGTCCAAGGTTTACTTGAAGTTCTGAATTTACCTTATGTAGGAAATGGTGTGTTAGCATCAGCAACTGGCATGGATAAAGTAATCATGAAGCAATTATTTGAAATTGCTGGCTTACCACAAGTGCCGTATACGTATTTCATTCGTAGCGAATGGGCTCATGAACAGGAGGCTATCCTTGCTCGTTGCGAAGAAAACCTGGATTGGCCGATGTTTGTGAAACCTGCAAACTTAGGATCAAGTGTTGGAATTAGCAAGGCAACAAATCGTGATGAATTAGTGAAGGCTATCGAAATAGCCTTACAGTATGATCGTAAAATTGTAGTTGAGCAAGGTATTATCGCTCGTGAAATTGAACTAGCTGTGCTAGGAAATGACTTCCCGGAAGTTTCTGTACCTGGCGAAATCAAACCAGTTACTGAATTTTATGATTATGACTCTAAATATAAAGATGGCTCAACAATCCTTATTATTCCAGCAGAGCTTCCTGAGGATACAGTATCTAATTTACAGGAGCTAGCTAAACGTGCATTCAAAGCTATTGATGGAAGCGGTTTAGTTCGTGCGGACTTTTTTGTGACAGCCGATAACAGCATTTATATTAACGAAGTGAATACAATGCCAGGTTTTACACCTGTAAGTATGTATCCACTACTTTGGCAACATACAAATGTAAGCTATTCAGAGCTTATTGATCGTCTGATTACTCTAGCGATTGAGCGTTTTGAAGAAAAACAACAGCTTCACTATAAAAAAGACTGAGTGGGATTATTGTGAAAAAAACATTAAAGCAGTTAGCTACATGGTTAAATGAAGAAGAACCAGCTTTTGGCGACACGGTCGTATCAGGAATTTCCATTGATACAAGAACAATTCAACAAGGAGACTTATTCGTTCCATTTCGTGGCGAGAAGGCCAATGGTCATAAATTCGTTCAGCAGGCTATTGAAAAAGGAGCAGGTGCTTCTCTTTGGCAGAAAGATGAACCGAATCCACCTCAAGATGTACCATTACTCTTTGTAGATGATCCAGAAGTGGCGCTTCAACAAATGGCACGTGCCTATCGCGATGAGCATAAGGCGAAGTTTATTGGCATAACTGGTTCAAATGGTAAAACATCGACGAAAGATATTTTAGCAGGAACGCTCACACCATTTTTTAAAGTACAAAAGACCATTGGGAATTTTAATAATGAGCTAGGTTTACCTATTACGGTATTACAGCTAGATGAAGATACTGATGTTGCCGTACTTGAAATGGGTATGAGTGGTTTTGGTGAAATTGAGTTTTTAACGAATCTTGCTCGTCCACATATGACAGTGATTACAAACATTGGTGAGGCTCATATGCAAGATTTAGGCTCACGTGCCGGAATCGCAAAAGCTAAGTTTGAAATAATTCAAGGAATGCAACCAGATGGAGTGCTATTTTATGATGGAGATGAACCACTGCTTCAAGAACTAGTTGCGAAAGAGCAGCAGTTAAAGGCCGTGGCATTTGGCTTAGAGCATGGCAACTTATTGTATGCAGACAATATTGAAGCAACTGCTGATGGTAGTAGCTTCTCCACACAAGGTGTGATTGAAGGGGATTTCTTTATTTCCGTTCTCGGGAAGCATCAGGTGAAAAATACATTAGTCGCCATGTTAATTTCTCAACAGCTAGGTTTAAATGATGACCAAATTCGTGCATCCTTAAAACAAGTAGCTCTTACGGATATGCGCATGCAGCAAGTGAATGGATCAAATGGGGCATTGTTTATTAATGATGCATACAATGCTGCACCAACTTCTGTAAAGGCGGCTATTCAATTTGTCGCATCGACAACGATTCGCCCAGAAAAATGGCTTGTGTTAGGTGATATGCTTGAACTTGGACCAAATGAAAAGCGTTTCCATGAAGATTTATCGAAGGATATTCATGCGGATGAAATCGCTTATGTATGTTTATTTGGCCCACGAATGGCTTATTTAAATGAAGTCTTAAAAGAGCGATTTGATGAGGACCATTTGCTATATGTAGAGGATGATTATTCGCCAATTATCGATAAACTACAGCAAGCTAAAGAGGAGTCTATCGTTTTACTAAAAGGCTCTCGTGGCATGAAATTAGAAACGATCTTACGTGCATTTACAAAGTAACTTTAAACGGGCGATTAATGTGAGATAAAATGAAACAAGGAATCGGTGGGACATTCTCTCATCGATTCTTTAAATTCTTGATTTAAATGAGTTACACATTTAGAGGTGAAAGTAATGTCAGTAGGTGTGTTATGTATACATGGATTTTCAGGCGGACCTTATGAAGTAGAACCTTTTACTACCTATTTACGAACGCATACAAATTGGCTTATTGAAGAACCTACCTTGTCAGGGCATGGAGAAGAACTACAAATGCGTGGTTTCACCGCTAAGCATTGGTTAATGGATGCCGAGCTCGCTTTTCGTGCGCTTGCCAAAAAAGTAGATGAAGTAATAGTAGTTGGGTTTTCGATGGGAGGCATTATAGCGCTCTATTTAGCCAAGCGTTATAAAGTGAAAAAGCTCGTATTACTAAGCGCTGCTGCTAAATATGTGAGCCCGAAGCAACTGGTTAAAGATTTTAAAATGCTTGCCACTGAGGCATACCATCGTAATTTGTCTAATAATGAGCTGTATTTACGATACCGGCATAAGTTTAATCATGTGCCACTATCGTCAACGATTGAATTCATGAAGCTTGTTCGAATGGTGGAGCCGTATTATAAAGATATTAAAATTCCAGTGTATATTGTACAAGGGAAATTAGACGGAATTGTGCCTTATCACACTGCTCGCTTTTTATACGATCAATTAACTTCAAACGAAAAAACTTTGTATATTTCTGATAATGGGAAGCATCATATATGTTATGGTGAAGATTGTTCTGAATGGTTTTCTTATGTTTTGTCGTTTTTAAAGAGTGCGTAAAGTAGTCAGATTATTACGACTCATGCGTTATCGTTGCATACGTTTTAATCCCATGTTAGACTAGTGTAAGCAATGGATACATTTTGTGCGAAGACTCTTCATATTTGATTGAAGAGTACTTTTTTTTGAACACAACGGTTTTATTCTAAAGTGAATAATTACGACAGAATCAAACCGCTCGGTAAAGACCGGGCTTTCCTTTTCATATAAGAGAGCTCTATGTGACCATCATATAGAGAAAAATTTTAAGTAACGGAAACGTTCCAAAACACAGGCTCGAATTTGCCGACAACTTCATCTGAAAATGTAACCATTTGTCAACTTAAAAGCAAAAAAAGGAGATTGAGAAGTTTGACAAATTTTTCAGAATTAAATATTAGCGAATCTACATTACGCTCAGTAAAGCGTATGGGATTTGAAGAAGCAACACCAATCCAAGAAGGTACTATTCGTTTTGCAATTGAAGGCCGTGATGTATTAGGTCAAGCGCAAACAGGTACAGGTAAAACTGCCGCTTTCGGGATTCCACTTATCGAAAAAATCGACCCAAAAAACCCTAATATCCAAGCATTAGTAATTGCACCAACTCGTGAATTAGCGATTCAAGTTTCAGAAGAGCTATATAAAATTGGTTATGATAAACGTGTAAAATTGTTATCAGTTTACGGTGGTCAAGAAATCGGCCGTCAAATCCGTGCACTGAAAAATAAACCTCAAATTATCGTAGGTACACCTGGTCGTATAATTGACCATATTAATCGTCGTACTTTAAAATTAGAAGATGTTCAAACATTGGTACTTGATGAAGCTGATGAAATGTTAAACATGGGCTTTATCGATGATATTAATTCAATCTTAGAAAATGTGCCTTCAGAACGTCAAACATTATTGTTCTCAGCAACAATGCCACCAGCAATCCGTAAAATTGCTGAGACATTTATGCGTGATCCAGAAATCGTAAAAATTAAAGCGAAAGAACTAACAGTTGATAACATCGATCAATATTTTGTGAAATCTGCTGAGCGTGAAAAATTCGACATTTTATCTCGTTTATTAAACGTTCACCAACCAGAACTTGCTATCATCTTTGGACGTACAAAACGCCGTGTGGATGAGCTTGCACAAGCGTTATCAATTCGTGGTTACCTTGCTGAAGGAATCCATGGTGATTTAAGCCAAGCGAAACGTATTTCTGTGTTACGTCAATTTAAAGAGAATAAAATTGATATTCTTGTGGCAACAGATGTAGCTGCTCGTGGGCTTGATATTTCTGGTGTAACACATGTTTATAACTTCGATATTCCTCAAGATCCTGAATCTTATGTTCACCGTATTGGTCGTACAGGTCGTGCAGGTAAATCAGGTCTTGCAGTAACATTTGTAACACCACGCGAAATGGGTTACCTACGTATTGTAGAAGAAACAACGAAAAAACGTATGACACCACTTCAACCACCAACATCGGACGAAGCTTTAGTGGGTCAACAACGCCTATCTATGGAGACACTAGAAGGTCTTATTGCGAACAACGATTTAGGTGATTATCGTATACTTGCGACAGAATTACTTGAAAACCATGATGCAATCGATGTTGTAGCTGCTGCACTTCGCTCATTAACAAAAGAGCCAGATGACTCGCCAGTAACAATTACTGAAGAACGACCATTACCAATGCGTCGTGAGCGTTCTAACAGTCGTGGTGGAGATCGTGGACGTGGCGGTAACCGTAGCTTTAACGGACGTCGTGATGGCGGACGTGGCGGAGATCGTCGTGGAGGAAGTGGCGGAGATCGTCGTGGAGGAAGCGGCGGAGATCGTCGTGGAGGAAGCGGTGGAAGTCGTCGAGAAGGCGGACGCCGTGAAGGTGGACAAGGTCGTTCACGCGCACCACGTCGTCACGAAGATTAATTTTATCTTCACGAAAATGATTAAACCTTACAGTCAAAGTGGCTGTAAGGTTTTTTTTAACTTCTTTCAGCGGGTGTCTAGCAACAAAGGCTATCTGTGCGAAAGCGAAGCGACAGCAACAATTACGCCAAGGCGAAATTGATAAAATTTTGAAACAAAAAGATAATTGGTTACGTATACATAGATAAGGAAAGAGAGGGATCGATTTTGAGATCTGAACCAATTCATAAGATTTCTAGGAAAGGGTTAACAGTATGGCGTTTATATGGTGTATTGCAAACGATATTTCTTTTGATTGTAGCGGCTTTAGTATGTTATGGAACTTATTATTTTGAATGGCCATCATTTATTTATTTCATTGCAGTTGTTGTAGTTATACTTAGTGCTATCCTATCTGCTTATCTATTTCCGAAAGTGAGATGGGAACGCTGGCGCTATGAGGTGCGTGAAAATGAGATTGAAGTGCAACATGGTTTATTCGTTGTTAAACGCACACTTATTCCAATGGTGCGTGTACAACATGTTGATACGACGCAAGGACCGATATTAAAAAAATATGGTTTAGGTAATATTTCAATATCTACGGCTGCAACTGTACATACAATTCCTGCACTTGTAATGGACGAGGCTGATGGGCTTCGTGCACGTATTTCGGAATTAGCAAGGGTGGCGGAAGATGATGTCTAAGGAAATTAATCGTTTACACCCAGTATCGGCTGTTATTACAAGTGCAAAAGCATTAAAGAGTATGATTTTCCCGTTAATTATTATTATTGCAACTAATGGGTTTCACTTCTCCTTTAATTTCCATAGTGATAATTTTTGGCGGATGATTTTCTTATTTGGTATATGGGGAGTAGGGGCTTTACTTGCGCTTGTTAGTGGCATTGTTAAATGGCGTACCTTTGTATATTGGTTTGAAGATGGAGAATTGCGTGTAAAGTATGGCTTGTTCGTTAAAAAGAAACGTTATATCCCATTTGAACGTATTCAAAGCTTAAATTACAATGAGGGTATTTTTCATCGACTATTTGGCTTAGTAAAAGTTCAGGTTGAAACTGCGGGAAGTAAGGATAGAAAACCTGAGGTAGAGCTAACGGCTATACGTAAGGCAGCGGCAGATGTAATAGAGCTAGAAATGCGCCGTGCAAAGAACCAAGTAAATGAACAGATGAATGATGAACAGTCGCTAATAGAGGAAATACCAGTTCCAACTATTTATCATATGTCGATACGTGATTTGCTTATATTGGCCATAACTTCAGGTGGAATTGGGTTCGTTCTGTCCGGGGTAGCAGCGTTTATCCCCCAGATTTCGGATATAATCCCATATGAGGAAATTTTTCACGAGCTAGCAGACTTTGCGAAAATTGGTGCATTTTTAGTTGTACTAATGGTGATATTCAGCCTAATTCTGGCATGGTTTGTGTCATTTGTTATTACACTGTTCAATTATTACGAATATACAGTCCGAATTGAAGATGAAAAGCTTATTATTACAAAAGGGCTAATTGAGAAAAAACGGATTACTTTACCGTTAAATAGAATTCAGGCGATTCGTATTGTAGAGAATCCAGTGCGCCAATTATTTGGCTTTGCAACAGTTGTTGTTGAGAGTGCTGGAGGAAATGGTGGAGAGGGAAATGATAAAAAAATTACTCTGTTCCCACTTATTCAGAAGCAAGATTGTTTGGGAACGCTAGAGCAACTTTTTCCAGATATAAATTGGCGACCAGAATTTATTAATTCACCAGAACGAGCTCGTCCATTTTTTTACCGAATTGATTTTGTTTGGCTCATACCTATAATTGGTGGATGTAGTTATTTCTTATATCCGTATGGGTTGCTTTCGTTATTATTAATTCCATTAACGATAGTAATTGGTGTTTGGCAACATAAATCAGCTGGTTATATGATCGATGGAAAGCAACTAACTATGCAATATCGTGTGTTCAGTCGTACTACATTCTTTATGGAGAAAAAACGCATACAATCTATTGGGACTACTCAAACCTATTTCCAAAAAAGAAAGAATGTTATGTCTGTAAAAGCAACGGTCATGTCAGGCATGACCGGTATGGCAGGGAATGTACGAAACTTAGAGCAGCAAGATGCTGAAACAATATTATCTTGGTATGAACATTGAATGCAATAATTTGGCTAATCCTTACAATTAATAGGAGGATTAGCCTTTTTTATCTATAAATATGCAAATATACTGTTTATAATAGAATAAATCAAACAAAAGGGGTGGTAATTTTGTTTAAGTATGATATTAATAAGAACACGTATTTAAAATTGTTGGATTTAAGTGACGTAGATGAATTATTCGCGTTGACGGATCGTTCGAGAGATACGTTGCGTGAATGGTTACCTTTTGTAGATGATGTGACAACAGTAGAGGATACAGAGCGATTTGTAAGAGGTGCGATGCAACAATACGCAGATAATAATGGCCTACAAGCGGGGATATATTATGATGGGAAGCTTGCGGGAGTGATTGGCTATCATCAAGTGAATTGGCAGCATAAATGGACAAGTATTGGATATTGGTTAGGGAACGAATTTGTTGGTAAGGGCTTAGTCACAAATTCTATGAAAGCATTTATTGATTACGCCTTTAGCTATTTAAAATTAAATCGCATTGAAGTGCGGGTAGCGGTAGGGAATATTCGAAGTCGTACAATTCCAAAAGTGTTAGGTTTTCATGAAGAGGGACGTTTAAGAGATGCTGAGTGGCTTTATGATCATCATGTAGACCAAGTTGTCTATGGCTTAACAGCGGTTGAATGGAAAAAAATAAAGGCAGCGAAAGAGGATACGGTCGCACTTTGAAATAAAATTGACGAATTGCATATCACTCTAGTATAAAAATAAGAGGAGCAATCCGTGATGATAGTTTATCACGGAGGAGTGCTCCTCTTGTACCTATTACTTACCTGCCATCTTTTGTTTACGCCAGCTTAAAATTCTTTTTGGATGTAAGTAAACGAGTCCAAGAAGGAATCCTGTTACTAAGCCGCCTAAGTGAGCATAGACATTCACATTTGACTGTAGGAAAGTCATAATAACGCTGATAACAATGATAGGCAAAATAAGTTTACGCAGCATAGGCATTGTGCGACGTGTATAGTAGACAAGTGCTCCGAAAGCACCGAATATTCCAAAAACAGCTCCACTTGCACCAAGACTTACATAGCTACTATCATAAAGTAAATAGGTTGCCATGTTGCCTACAATACCAGACATTAAATAAATTGTCGTAAAACGTACCTTGCCAGCAATTTTTTCAAGCTCTGGCCCGAATAAATACAGTGAAAACATATTAAAGAAAACGTGCAAAAAGCCAGCATGTAAAAACATTGCAGAAAAAACACGCCACCATTCACCTGATCGTATAAGGAAGTTCGCTTGAACTCCGTAATTCAATAAATTTTCTCCTACTCCAGGTAAAATAGTTAGTACATAAACAATTAAATTAACTGCTATTAATGTTGAAACAATCGGATAATACTTTGTGTATTGCTTAAAATTTTCTGTTCTACTAAACATAACTCCACCTCAATTTACAATTATTATACATGGCTTTTTAGAAATAGGAAAAGGAGAAGTTCAAATGATTAAAGGAATTGGTCTCGACATTGTAGAAATTGACCGTATTGCTAAAGCAATGAAAAGAACAAATAAATTTAAAGATCGCATTTTAACTGAAAAGGAAAGAGTTTTGTTTGATGCACATTCAGAAACTCGTAAAATAGAATTTTTAGCTGGACGATTCGCTTCAAAAGAAGCATTTTCAAAGGCATTAGGAACTGGTATTGGTGAAGAATGTAAGCTTCATGATATTGAAGTTTTAAGAGGGGAAGCTGGAAATCCGGTTTTATATTTCAAAGGGCAGCTTGTAAATGGATTTGTAAGTATAACACACTCCAAGCAATACGCAGCAGCACAAGTAATATTATTACAATAAAAAGTGTAAAACAAGCTTTCGCCATATAAAACATTTGTTGCTGTCGCTATGTTAACACTACGCTTTCGCACAGAAACATGTGTCGCTGTCACTACGCTTTCGCACAGAAAATATTTGTTGTCCCGACGCCTCCAGGAAAGCGCCCAGTCGGAACGGAAATCAACCACACTTTATGGTGATCGCTATTAAAAAGTAAATCAATTTCTGAGTGAAGATAAATATATTACCCTTATTCAAATGACATAACTGACAAATACGGTTCATATATTGTCGTAGTGGATTTGAAAGAAGGAAAGGGTGAAAGCGTGGGCAACCGAATAGTTAAATGGCTCGTCTTACTTTGTACGATATTACTTCTATCGGCATGTGGTACAGACTCACAGGAAAAAGTGTTGAAGAAAGTTAACGGAAAATGGGCAGAGACCAATGGTTATGAGTTAAATGCTACGATGGAGATTAAATCTGGTGGGGATCCGAAAAAATATGATGTAACGGTTTGGCATACGAAACCTGATTTCTATCGAGTAGAAGTAGTAGAAAGTGGGAAAGATGTTTCACAAATGATAGTGCGAAATGCAGATGGAGTTTTTGTTGTTACACCTACATTGAACAAAATGTATAAATTCCAAAGTGATTGGCCGAAGAAAAATAGTCAAGCTTATTTAATAGGTGCACTAGCAGAAGATTTAGCTCAAGATAAAAATTTAGTCATGAAAGAAGAGGACAAAGCATATATATTTGAAGCGGCTACTAGAAACAGCTATAAAAATAGTATGCCTCATCAAGTTATAACAGTTGATAAGAAAACAATGCTTCCAACTTCCGTAGTAATTATGAATGATGTAAAAGAAGAACAAATTCGTATCACATTTAAAAATATAAAATTAGGTGTTCAACACGCGGCTAAAGAGTATGCGGTTGAGCAATTTACAGAAAAAGATGAAACAAAAGGGGAAAAAGCTGCACCGCCAGAAAAAGATAACAAGGAAGAAAAGGATAAAGGAGATAAAGAGAGCAACAATAATGCGAATGGAAATGAAGGGAAACAAGCAGTAAGTGCAGAAGCCGAAAATACAAAGTTCCAAACTCATTACCCTGTTGTAAGTTTAGGAAATACGAAAATGGTGGATGAGAAAGTCATGCAAGAGGGTGGCATGGAACGTGTTATCTTAACATTTGACGGTGATAAGCCATTTACGGTTATGCAACAACCAGTTACGAAAGAGACGGCTATGTTGCCAGTATCATCTCCTGGTGATCCGGTAGATTTAGGCTTTACGATTGGAGCTATTACAGATACATCTATTAGCTGGGAAAAGGATGGCGTCGAATTCTTTGTAGCGTCTAGTAAATTGTCTCGTGAAGAAATGGTGGAAGTTGCCACTTCTATGACGATAGGTAGTATGAAATAATTTTTCTAGCTACAGCTTTCTATATGGAAAGCTGTAGCTTATTAAGTAAAATAGTACAGTTCTGATGAAAATTAACACTGTTTAGAAAGTGTTAAGTCATATATGATAAAAGTTATGTAGAAAATTAGTCTAAAATAGAAAAACTTATGGTAAAACAGTAGAGCAAAGGCGATTTAATCAATACATATTGTTTTAATAAAATATAAAGAGGGTATTCTAATGGAAATACAGCAGTATTTTAGACCGACCAAAGCAATTGTAAACTTACAAGCAATTCAACAAAACGTAAAAAATTTGAAAAAGCTACTTCGACCTAATGTTCAAATTATAGCTGTCGTAAAGGCAAATGCATACGGCCATGGAGATGTAGCCGTTGCAAAAGCGGCACTTGAGGCAGGGGCAACAATACTTGCCGTGGCAACGCCCGATGAAGCATTACATATTCGAGCGCATTTTGAAGAACCAGACATACTAATATTGGGTGCTTCTCCAGTTTCGTTCGTGCCATATGCTGCCCAGCAGCGCATAATCCTTACAGCTTTTGCAAGTGAATGGGTGCAGCAAGCAGCTCTGTTCATAGCTAATGAAGCAAATCCTTTACGACTACATATAAAAGTAGATAGTGGAATGGGCAGAATTGGCGTTCGTTCAGAACAAGAATTATTGGAACTCTATCAAACAATACAGAATACAGTGAATGTGGAGCTTGATGGGATATTCACACATTTTGCGACTGCGGATGAAGAAGATACCTCATACTTCGATAGACAGGTACAATTTTTTGAGAAATGTGTAACAGTGTTGCCTGAAAAACCTAGACTTGTTCATGCATCAAATACGGCTACATCCTTAGTGAAAGATGCTCATTTACAATTTGATGCCGTCAGATATGGTATTTCAATGTATGGTTTATCACCATCTTCTTATGTAGAAGGTATTTTACCATTTTCGTTACAGCCAGCGTTTTCGCTTGAGAGTGAGCTTGTTCATGTGAAACAGTTACGAGCAGGTGATTCAGTAGGCTATGGAGCAACTTTTGCGGCCTCTTCGGATATGTGGATAGGAACGATACCAATAGGCTATGCTGATGGAGTAATTCGCAAATTAGGTGGACAAGAAGTACTAATTGATGGACAAAGAATGCCGATTGTTGGACGAATTTGTATGGACCAATGTATGGTTGCCTTGCCAAAAGCATATGCTATAGGTGAGAAAGTAACACTCATTGGTCGTCAAGGACAGGATGTTATTTCAATGAATGAATGGGCAGCGAAGCTTGAAACCATTAATTATGAAGTACCGTGCATTATTACAGCGAGGGTTCCTAGATTATACATTTGACTTTAAACTAAAATCGGATGCAATTATCCCGAGGCATAATTGATCTTGGGACAATGAATACTATATTAGAACAACTAAAAAAACTTGGTGAATAACTACTTATTAATTAGGATGTTAAATTACCGAGTAGCTGAGCCGTTCATAATTTGTGGCATATTGCAAGGTGAATGAATCGGCATATACCTTCGACAACCTACATATTTTTACAACTTGGACTTTAAATTGTCAGATATTTTGTCATTTCGTGTCTTTTCAACGATATCTTTCAATGGTAGAATGGGTAGTAATGAAAAGTGGATGGTTCCGTTGGAGGTGCTTGCTGTGTACGAGAAAAAGTTAAGAGAAGCTACAATTGCTGTTCAGGATAGACTGTTTCTACAAACAAAGGAAGTAATTGAAAGTGAATCTTTTGCGCGTATTTTGTCGCGCAAAGTTTTAATGCAGGAGCAACCAAATCAAATACGGGAAGCTATGATGAAAGGATATGTTGAAATGTCTCATATAAATCTGAGTATTGCAAGTGAATGCCTGCATGCAGAATATGAAGCACAACATACAGTGGAGCGTCTCGTTAGCGGGGGATGACACTTTGAATGTAAAACGTGGTGACGTTTTTTTTGCAGATTTATCGCCGGTAGTTGGGTCCGAGCAAGGGGGCACTAGGCCGGTGCTGATTATTCAAAATGATATTGGCAATCGATTTAGTCCGACTGTCATCATCGCAGCTATTACTGCACAGATTCAAAAAGCAAAGTTACCGACGCACGTCGAAATTAATGCTGAAAAGTATGGTTTTGAACGTGACTCGGTTATTCTGCTCGAGCAAGTGCGGACGATTGATAAGTCAAGATTGACAGATCGTATTACACAACTTGACCATTCTTTGATGGAGAAAGTTGATGGTGCATTGATGATTAGTTTAGGGCTGGTTAAATTTTGATATACATATGTGTATAGCGGCATCGAGATGAATTTTCATCTCGATGCTTTTTTATATTGTACCTCAAATACTTATTACCATAAATTGAAATCGCTATTCAAAAATGGTATTAATAGATTTAAGGTGTAGTCAAAATCTAAACTTAGAATAGATTTTTGAAAAAACATTGAGTGGTTTAAGAAAATATACATAGATTTTTACCTTCATCCAGCAACAAGGTTTGTCTGTGCGAAAGCGAAGCGGCAGCAACAAGGTTTGTCTGTGCGAAAGCGAAATGCAAACGTAGCGACAGCAACCATTACGCTAAGGTAAAATCGATAATATAATAAAAATATTTAAAGTATTTAGTTAAGTAGGTCGAAAAAAGTTAAGAGTATAACTCCGAAAGGAATTGGGGGGACAGCAGTGACAATTAAGTCTTCGGTTGAAATTATTACTGAGTGGGATATAGTAGCAGCAAGACAACTGGGGCGTGACGAAGCAAAGGCACTTGGATTTGACACTGTTGATCAGGCTCGAATCACCACAGCTATAAGTGAACTAGCTAGAAATATATATTTATATGCAAGGATAGGTGTCGTTGAAATTGAGAAATTTGAGTCAGACACAGAGAAAAAAATAATTGTTATTGCAACTGATCAAGGCCCAGGAATAGAGGATGTTCGGAAAGTGATGGAGGATGGCTACTCCACTTCAGGAGGGCTCGGTGCAGGTTTACCAGGCGTTAATCGATTGATGGACAGTATGAATATTCAATCGGTTATTGGAGAAGGAACAACGATTAGAGCTGAAAAATGGCTGCGTTAGGATGTGGAGTTGTTGGACCGATTAGAATCTCAATATAAAAAGATTTTATCAGATTATATGGCTGATCAAACTGAAAAGAATTTGTATATTGCTCAAAATTTCACTCGTCAGTTAATCCAAAATAATATATCTCCAGAGGATGTTGTAAGTATTCATAAAAACGCAGTTGAAAAGCTATTTCCACGTAGAATGAGTGAAGAACAGCTTGCATATGATTTTCTTATCGAAGTTATGGTGCATTATGGAATGGCTCATAGGGAGCACCAAAGTTTATTACAAAAACAAGCTGAGTATGAAATAGAAATGAAAATTGCTACAAGTATCCAGAAAACATTACTTAAAACAGAAGTACCACAACTTTCAAACATCGATATAGGAATGATATCTATTCCAATCCGGAAAATGAATGGGGATTATGTACATTTTTTATATAATCGAGATGATTATTTGAGTGTAGCTGTGACAGATGTGGTAGGTAAAGGTGTTCCAGCCGCATTATGTATGTCTATGGTAAAATATGGATTGGAAGCATTGGAATATGCATATAGAGATCCTTCATATGTATTAGAGGTCATTAACCGAGTGATTGAGAAGAGTGTAGACGACAGTATGTTTGTGTCTATGTTCTACGGTTGCTTGGATATGCGAAATAGTATTTTTTCTTATGCTTCTGCAGGTCACGAGCCAGCTCTTCATTACAGTGCTAAACGTGATCAATTTATCCCTTTGGAATCAACGGGGTTATTATTAGGGGTGTTGCCAGAAACGAAATATTCTTATAATGAAATTGCTTTGGAAGAAAACGATATCGTAATCATGATGACGGATGGTGTTACTGAATTCAGATCGCATGATGAAGTGAATTCGCGAGAGGTCATAACGTCATTAATATTGGAAAATAAATACTTGTCAGCTCAACAATTATGTAATCTTCTTTATAAGCAAATTGAAAATTTACAGGATTTTAAACTATCAGATGATTTTACGATTGCAATTATAAAAAAATAATTATTTAGGTTTGATTTTTTGTAATTACGGGAATAGAAAAACAGTCTAACAAATTGGTGGAGGTGTGCTGTATGGACATGGCGATACACTTTAAGGAACTTGATCATAAACTATACGGATTTGTAGAGGGTGAAATAGATACTTTTACTGCTTCAGGACTTAGGGAGGAATTAGAGGCAGTAAAAATTACTGAAGGATTAGAAATAGTACTTAATTTATCAAAAGTTAATTATATGGATAGTACAGGACTAGGGATTTTTGTAGCCTTTTATAAAAGAACGCTACGCGAAAATGGTAAAGTTAAACTGGTTGGATTATCGAATAGATTACAAAGGTTGTTTGAAATTACTGGTTTAAGCGATTTAATGGATATTGAAACTGATAAAAAGGTGGAATTACGAAAATGAAGGAATTTGATTATATTGAGATAAGGGTTCCTGCAAAACCGCAATTTGTCAGTGTGATTCGATTGACGGTTTCTGGCTTAGCTAGTCGGGTTGGATTTAATTACGATGATATTGAAGATTTGAAAATTGCAGCAAGTGAAGCGGTAACAAATGTTGTACATCATGCCTATAAGGACGAAGAAGAGGGAGAAGTCGTCATTGGTTGCGCTTTGTATGAGAATAAAATAGAAATGATGATTGCAGATTATGGTAACAGTTTCAATTTTGAGGAGATAAAATCGAAAATTGGTCCGTATCATCCTGAAGAGAGTATTGCGGGTCTACGCGAAGGTGGTTTAGGGCTTTATTTAATGGAAACTTTGATGGATGAGGTGATGATAAATAACGATGGTGGCGTAACTGTTTTCATGACTAAGTATGTCGCAAGAGAGCAGGTGGAGGAAAATGTCGAAAGAATCACAACATAAAACTTCGTCTAAAGAAGATATACTAAGGTGGATTGCGCTGTACCAATCAACGGAGGATGATGAAGCTCAAACAAATTTAGTGATTCATTATCGATATTTAGTGGAGGCCATTGCACGTAAATATTCGAATGGTAAATCTAGTTATGATGATATTACTCAAGTAGGTATGCTGGGGTTGCTAGGTGCAATAAGACGTTTTAATCCTGACGTTGGCCGAAGTTTCGAAGCATTTGCTGTTCCAACGATTGTTGGAGAAATTAAGCGCTTTTTACGTGATAAGACTTGGGATGTTCATGTACCAAGACGGATAAAAGAATTAGGACCACGCATTAAAACAACAGTGGAAGCGTTGACAATTGAGTTGCAGCGTTCGCCATCTATTAAGGAAATAGCGGATCAATTAGAAGTGGAAGAAGAAGAAGTATTAGAGTCTATGGAGATGAGCCGTAGTTATCATGCTCTTTCGATGGATCATTCAGTAGAGTCAGATACTGACGGTAGCACAGTAACGTTATTCGATATTATGGGTAAAGAAGATGATGGCTATGAAATGACCAATAAAAGAATGATTGTTTCTGAAGCAATGAGTATTTTAGATGAGAGAGAAAGACAAATCATTCAGCTTACATATTTAGAGCAACTCACTCAAAAAGAAGTTGGGGAACGATTAGGAGTTTCTCAAATGCATGTATCTAGAATACAAAGGAAGGCAATAAAAAAATTACAAGAAGCTATCTTAGTAAGAGATGGTGTCTCGCTCTAAATTTTTTTGGGGGAGAGGGGCTGTCCTGAAAATAATGATATTGGAGGACGCCTGTTGTTGTCGCAGATACAAGTAATAGCATAAGCCGAGCAGGAAATGTTAGCGAAAAAAGCCTCTTCATAATTAAATGAAATAGTTTACTCTTCCGTTAGGGTAGACTATTTTTTTGCATTTTTAGTAAAGTGTAATGGTAAAATGAAAAGAAAAAAGGTAGTGATGATGTGGAACAAAAGCAAATGTTACAGCTCATTGCAAAAGATGTAGCTGTTAAGCCTGGACAAGCTGAGGCTGTTATTAAATTATTAGAAGAAGGAAATACCGTGCCATTCATTGCACGTTATCGAAAAGAAGCTACTGGATCCCTTGATGAGGTACAGATTAAAGCTGTAGAGGATCGTTATCACTACATACAGCAGCTTGAACAACGCAAAGAAGAGGTTATACGATTAATTCAGGAACAATATAAACTAACGCCTGAATTAGAACAAGCGATTCAAGCAGCAACTGTTTTACAGCGTGTAGAGGATTTATATCGACCTTATAAACAAAAACGCCGAACAAAGGCGACAATAGCGAAAGAAAAAGGGTTAGAACCTCTTGCGGATCTTCTATTAGAGTATCGTAATGATGCTTTAGAACAATTAGCAATGGCTTTCATAGATGAGGAGAAAGTTACTAATGTAGAGGAGGCATTAGCTGGGGCGCGAGATATTTTGGCAGAGCGCTTTGCTGATGACGCAGCAATCCGTGAAAAAATTCGTACGTATTCTTGGAAAGATGGAGTGCTCGTAACAAGTGTAAAGAATGCAGAGGCAGACGAAAAAAACGTTTTCGAAATGTATTACGAATATGAAGAGCCTGTAAATCGTATTGTCCCTCACCGTATTTTAGCTGTAAATCGTGGTGAGAAAGAAGAAATCTTAAAAGTGGCGATTCATGTACCGATAGATCGGGTATTGATGATTATGTGGAAGGAATGGATTCCTGCTACAGGTTCTTCTCCAGCCATTGCTGAAGTAAAGCTAGCGATAGAGGATTCGTACAAGCGTCTAATTCAGCCTTCTATAGAACGAGAGTTACGAAATGAACTTACAGAAAAGGCAGAGGCGCAGGCTATCCACATTTTTTCTGAGAATTTACGTAATCTTTTATTACAGCCCCCGATGAAAGGGAAGTATGTATTGGGTGTTGATCCAGCGTACCGTACAGGCTGTAAGTTAGCTGTTGTAGATGAAACAGGGAAGATGTTAGAGGTTACAGCTATTTACCCACATCCGCCAAAACCAGATGTAGCAAAATCAAAAGCAATTGTGAAAGGGATTTTAGCAAAATACCCAATTACTATAATTGCTATTGGTAATGGTACTGCCTCACGCGAAACAGAACAATTTATAGTAGATGTATTGAATGAGCTTGAAACTGATATAGCCTATGTGATCGTCAATGAAGCAGGAGCATCTGTTTATTCAGCGTCTGAAATTGCCCGTGCAGAGTTTCCGAATTTACAGGTAGAACAGCGTAGTGCCGTTTCTATTGCACGTCGTTTGCAAGATCCGTTGTCGGAGTTAGTAAAAATTGAGCCAAAAGCAGTTGGGGTAGGTCAGTATCAGCATGATGTCTCTCAAAAGAAATTGACTGAGTCCTTAACATTTATAGTAGAGACAGCTGTTAACCAAGTTGGTGTTGATGTTAATACTGCCTCAGCTTCGTTACTGCAATATGTTTCTGGATTATCTAAAACGGTTGCGGAGAATATTGTGAAGGTTCGAGAGGAAAATGGACAATTTACTACACGTGCTCAACTCAAGAAAATCCCAAGACTTGGTGCCAAAACGTATGAACAAGCAATTGGTTTCTTACGTGTTCCGGGAGCAAAAAATGCATTCGATGTTACGGGCATTCACCCTGAAAGCTATAGTGTCGCAGAGCAGATTTTAGAGGTTGCACAAATTGATAAAAAAGAGCTAGGGACACAGAAGGCGGAGGAAGCCATTGCAAAACTAGATGAAGAAAAATTAAGTGGAATTCTAGATGTTGGAGTTGTCACAATACAGGATATAGTGGATACATTAATGAAACCAAGTCGCGATCCACGTGATGCATTCCCACAGCCTTTACTGAAAACAGATGTATTAAAAATGGAAGATTTACAAGTTGGGATGGAATTGCAAGGTACAGTGAGAAATGTAGTTGATTTCGGAGCATTTGTAGACATTGGTGTGAAGCAGGACGGGCTTGTGCATATTTCTAAATTACAAAAAAGACGTATTAAACATCCATTAGAAGTTGTTGCACTCGGAGATATTGTGACGGTATGGGTAGAACAAATAGATGTCAATAAAGGGCGCATATCATTAACGATGCTACCTCCTAAAGATCAAACTATCGAAGCGTAATTAAGTGAAACTATAATCAGTGGGGATTCTCTTGATCCTCGCTGATTATTAGTCTTCACCAATCGGGCTATAACGGGCAGTTAATCTCCCACCTAACTTTTAGCCTTTGCTATATTTTATATTTGTACTTATTGCTTTATTTTCGATACGGATAAATTACTGCCCGTTATAGCGGGATAAAGTGAAACTATAATCAGTGGGGATTCTCTTGATCCTCGCTGATTATTAGTCTTCACCAATCGGGCTATTACGGGCAGTTAATCTCCCACCTAACTTAGCCCTTGCTATAGTTATACTTATTGCTTTATTTTCGGTACCGATAAATTACTGCCCGTTATAGCGGGATAAATTTTACCACACTGTCTATACTATACAGTGTGGTATTCTTGTTGTTAGAGGTGATATAGATATGAACAATGAGGAACTACAACATCTTGTTAGTCGAATATCATTAGAAAGTTTCCGGAAGCCTTTTATGCATCGAGCATATTTTAATGCACGGTTACGTTCAACAGGTGGACGTTATCTTTTACAATCGCACAATATTGAAGTTAACCCAAAAGCCTATGAATTATATGGTATTAGTGAAGTAGAAGGGATAGTTCGACACGAATTATGTCATTATCATTTACATTTGGAAGGCAAAGGGTATCAGCATCGAGACAAAGATTTTAGAGAGCTATTAGAAAAAGTGAAGGCTCCTCGTTTTTGTGCAGTATTACAAATCCCTAAGACATCTCCAAAGAAACAACGTCGACTTTATACATATACATGTGTAAAATGCCAACAGTTATATGTAAGAAAAATTAGAATGAATGTGGAGAAATACCGTTGTAGCAAGTGTCTAGGACGTTTAAAACTAATAGAATAAAAAAAATAATAAAAAAGGGTTGACGTTTACTACAGATGCTCCTATAATAGTAAAAGTCGACAAGATAACGACGACAAAACATGTGAATTATTCCGAAGTAGCTCAGTTGGTAGTAGCACCTGACTGTTAATCAGGTTGTCGCAGGTTCGAGTCCTGCCTTCGGAGCCATGGCCCCTTGGTCAAGTGGTTAAGACACCGCCCTTTCACGGCGGTAACACGGGTTCGAATCCCGTAGGGGTCATTTCATTATTTTAATTCATGAAAATATAGTAACGTTGGTCCCGTGGTGTAGCGGTTAACATGCCTGCCTGTCACGCAGGAGATCGCCGGTTCGATCCCGGTCGGGACCGCCACTTATTGGGGTATAGCCAAGCGGTAAGGCAACGGATTTTGATTCCGTCATGCCCTGGTTCGAATCCAGGTACCCCAGCCATTGTTTATTGTTTTGAGCCATTAGCTCAGTTGGTAGAGCATCTGACTTTTAATCAGAGGGTCGAAGGTTCGAGTCCTTCATGGCTCATTTTTTAAGGAAAAAGATTGACTTTTCGGATTGTCGTAGTACAATAAGGAAGTTCCCAATCGAATGCGGTCGTGGCGGAATGGCAGACGCGCTAGGTTGAGGGCCTAGTGGGGGTAACCCCGTGGAGGTTCAAATCCTCTCGGCCGCACCAAGTCAATTTATGAATATATACAAAATGCGCCCGTAGCTCAATTGGATAGAGCGTCTGACTACGGATCAGAAGGTTGTGGGTTCGACTCCTGCCGGGCGCGCCATTTTAATAAACATTATAATATTGCGGGTGTAGTTTAATGGTAAAACCTCAGCCTTCCAAGCTGATGTCGTGAGTTCGATTCTCATCACCCGCTCCAAAAAAACTTGTTGACATTCATATTTCTGTATAGTATGATGTAGAAGTTGTCGCTTAGAAACGACGTTATGAACCTTGAAAACTGAACAAGCAAAACGTAATCAATAAAGTTTTTAGTAACTAACCTTGAGTTTGTGAACGAAACAAAATTTTGGACATCAAACATGATGCCAGCAAAACAATTTGAGCTAATCAAATTTCTTTTTATGGAGAGTTTGATCCTGGCTCA